>DASXIH010000324.1:0-2383 GCA_036498125.1 Thermoanaerobaculia bacterium | reverse complement strand
GCCGGGCGGCACGACCGCGCTCGACGACATCGTCCGCAACTGGTTCGGTGTCGGCTCCCTCGGCGACTCGATCAGCGGCGTTCTCTCGATCCAGCAACTCGCCGGCGGCGGCGCGCCCGCGCCATCGTCGCTGCAGTCTTTCGTCTCCAGCCGCACCTACAACGCCACGAGCGCCGGCACGTTCGGGCAGTTCATCCCCGGCACGCCGTTCGGCGCGTTCATCGGCAAGAATTCGCCCGCGCTCAGCCTGCAGCAGCTCGCGCAGTCCTCCACCTTCCACACGAACCTCGGCATCATCGAAGCGTCGGGCAAGGCGGCGTCGGCGGTCGTCAGCGTCTTCAACGGCGGCGGCACGAAACTCCTCGACATCCCGGTGACGCTCGCCGGAGGAGAACAGAAGCAGCTCAACTCCTTCCTCGCGGCGAACGGCATCACACTCGACAACGGACGCGTGGAGGTGAAGGTCGTCGGCGGCGACGGGCAGATCACGTCATTCGCCTCGGTCATCGACAGCAACACCACCGACCCGCTCCTCGTCTCCGGCGTGCCGCTCGGCGGTACGGGGACGACGCGCTTCGTCGTCCCGGGCGTCGCATCGCTCGACACCGGCATCGCGAGCTGGCGCAGCGACGTCCGCATCTTCAACAGCAGCAACTCACCGCAGACGACGACGCTGACGCTCTATCCGCTCGGCGGCGGCGACCCGCTGACGCAGTCTGTGACCGTGAACCCCGGCGAGGTGAAGCCGCTCGACGACGTCGTCCACGCGATCTTCGGCGCCTCCAACACCGGCGGCGCGTTGCACGTCACGACGGCGACGAACGTTCCGCTCATCGTGACCGCCCGGACCTACGACCAGACCTCGCACGGCACCCTCGGCCAGTTCGTCCCGGCCGTCACGCTCGCCGACAGCGTCGGCAACGGCGACCGTCCGCTCCAGATCCTGCAGACCGAGGATTCGGTGCGCTATCGCACGAACGTCGGCATCGCCGAAGTGAGCGGAAATCCGGTGACCGTCGAGATTTCCGTGAACCTACCCGACTCGCGCATCACCCCGAGAGTCCAGATCCCGCTCGGCGCCTACCAGTCCGCCCAGCTCCCGATCCTCAGCAGCCTCGGCCTCGGCGCCACCTACAACGCACGCATCTCCGTCCGCGTCATCGACGGCCCCGGCAAAGTCGCCGCCTACGGCTCCGTCGTCGACCAAACCACCCAGGACGCAACCTACATCCCCGCCCAGTAACCCCCTCCCTTGTGGCGCGGGCTTTCCAGCCCGCGCCACAAGGAGGCTGGCGCGAAGCACGCTACACTCCTCGCGATATGACCAAACCCCTCATCGGCATTGGTTCCGACGTTCTCATCACTCCCGGCGAGCGGGATCGGGCGTTTGCGTATACGACGTATGTCGATGCGTTGCGGCGGGCGGGGGCGGTGCCGGTGGTCATTCCGCCGCAGCCGGAGAACGCGGCGGTGGTGCTGGACGCGATCGATGGGCTGGTGCTCGCCGGCGGGTATGACTGCGATCCCGCGCAGTATGGGGAGAGCGCCCTTCCGTCCGTCGAGCCGATGGACGTCCGGCGGCAGGAGAACGACCTCTCGCTCGCGAAAATCGCCCGCGAGCGCGGCATGCCGACGCTCGGAATCTGCCTCGGCGTGCAGGTGATGAACGTCGCGGCCGGCGGGACGCTGATTCAGGACATCCACTCGCAGCACGAGACGGAGATCGAGCACGTCAGCGATCCGGAAGATCGGGCGCGGCACGACGTCCACGTCGAGTCCGGCACCAAGCTGTCGGCGATCCTCGGCGCGCGCGAGCTCAACGTCAATTCGTCGCACCACCAGGCGATCCGCGACCTCGGGCGCGGGCTCCGCGTCACCGCCCACGCGCCGGACGGCATCATCGAGGGGCTCGAGGATCCGAAACACCCGTTCTACGTCGGCGTCCAGTGGCACCCCGAGGACATGAGCGGCGAGGAGTCGGCGAAGAAGATCTTCGGCGCGTTCGTGGAAGCGGCGAAGGCGTTTGCCGAGGCGCGCAATACGTCGACGGAAATGTCACCCGCGGGGTCCGTCAAATCGGAATAAGCTCCGGAAGAGCAGCCGTTTGGGAACCGCGGAGGATCTCCTTGAAGCGATTCGCTCTCGTCGTCGCCGTCATCGTTCTGCTGGCGCCGCAAACTTTTGCCGGCACCTGGAACAATTCCTACGCCGACGCCATGAAGAAAGCGAAGTCGGCCAATGAGCTCGTCTTCGTCGACCTCTTCGCCAACTGGTGCGGCTGGTGCCACAAGATGGAGCAGGAAGTCTTCCCCTCCGAGACCTTCCAGAAGGCGACCGACAAAATGGTCCTCCTTCGCCTGAACACCGAAGACGGCGGCGACGG
>DASXIH010000323.1:0-1860 GCA_036498125.1 Thermoanaerobaculia bacterium | reverse complement strand
CTATTGCGGTTGACATCGCCATAGGTTCCCAGAACAAAATAGGAACCTAGCACATTTGTTCTATTTTTCAAGCAACCATCTTACCCAGCGTTGTATAAGCATCGTCTGATCCGCTCAGAGGTTTCGCGCATCCGGCATTGCCGGACCCGGCTCTACGCGCGCCCCCGTCGTCGATGAGCTGAGCGTGGCCTTATGTGCGGAGCTCTCGTGAAACAACAGCGAGCGGTCCGCGGTCGTCGAGCACCTGGATCTCCGCGATGCCGTCCACATCGGCCATTCCACCGGCGGCCGCCGCGATGCCGTCCACATCGGCCATTCAACCGGCGGCGGCGAAGTAGCCCACTACGTTGCGCGCCCGCGATGTCGTCCACATCGGCCACTCCACCGGCGGCGGCGAAGTAGCCCGCTACAGTCCGAAGGCGCGAGCACCTATTTCTTCGGCTGCTCCTTGACGCGCGTCACGAGCTGGGTCGGGTTGACAAAGCGCAGCGCAATGAGCAGCCAGATTAGCGTCGTCACCATATAGGTGACGGCCATCGCGTCGACTGACTGGGTGGCACGGACGCCGGCAGCGAAGACCGAATAATACAGCACGACGACGAGCGTCTGGCTGTCCGGCCCGGCGGTAAGGAAGGTCAGTTCGAACATCGCGATGGTGCGGACGAGGACGAGCAGCGCCGCGGCGAGGATGCCGGGGGTGAGGAGCGGCACCAGCACGTGGCGAAAGACCCGGAGCGTGCCGGCGCCGAAGACGCGCGCCGCCGCCTCGAGCCGCGGGTCGATCTGCTCGATGTACGGCGTCATCACCAGGACGACGAACGGCACTGTCGGCACGAGGTTGGCAACGATGACGCCGTTCATCGTGCCCGCCAGCCGTGCCTGGTAGAGCACGGTGGCGAGCGGGATGCCGTAGGTTATCGAAGGGACGAGGAGCGGCAGCAGGAAGAGCAGCAGCACCGCCTTCTTCCCGAGGAAGTCGCGGCGGGCGAGCGCGTAGGCGGCGGGAACGCCGATTACAATCGAGAGCGCCACGACGATGAAGACGATCTCCATCGTGACGAGGAGCACCTCGTCCAGTTGGAACTCGGCCCAGGCCGCGGCGTACCAGCGCGTCGTCCATCCGGAGGGAAGCCATGTGCCAAGCCATCGCGTCGCGAAGGAGGAGACGGTTACGGATGTGATGACGCCAAAGACGTTAACGACGAAGAAGGCGATCAGCACAATCATTGCCGTCGACCAGAGACGGTCGCCAAGCGAGCGGCGCGGCACCGATAACGCGGCGGCGCTCATCCTTTCGCTCCGCCGGCGGGGCCGCGATAGAAGGCGCCGCGCAGGGCGAGCACGGCGACTACGATGATCAGCTGCACCGCTCCCATGATCATCGCGATCGCCGAGGCCATGGAATAGTCGTACTCCTCGAAGGCGGCGGTGTAAGCGGCGATGGCGATGACCCGCGTCGGCCCGGCCGGGGCGCCCAGCAGTACCGCGGACGGGAAGACCGAGAAAGCCTGGACGAAGCAGAGGCAGAAGGTGATCGCGAGCCCCGGCGCGAGGAGCGGCAGGTAGACGTGCAGGAACTGCCGTCCGGGACCTGCGCCGAGCGTCGCCGCGGCGCGCGGGAGCGCCGGGTCGATCCCGGTGACGTAGGAGAGGATGAGGAGGAAGGCGAACGGGAACTCGGCGATGATCAGCGCCAGGAAGACGCCCCAGTAATTATGGGTGAGCCGGATCGGCGACGAGGCGAGACCGCTCTCGATCAGCAGCCGGTTCACCCAGCCTTGCGGCCCGAGATAGGTAAGCAGCCCCTCGGCGATCAGCACCGTTCCGAGCGTGATCGGCAGCACGAGGATCGTGGTCAAG
>DASXIH010000322.1:0-13223 GCA_036498125.1 Thermoanaerobaculia bacterium | reverse complement strand
TATTCATGGAATCGGATCGCGATCCGGGGGCGGCGCGGACGCGCTCGCCACCGGCTACCCTCGCTGAGCGCCTCCGGCGCTCACACGGATGCCGGATGCCGACGGCCCCCGGTGCTATCCTTCCTCCATGACCGTCCAAGCCGCGCCCTCGTCGCTCGAGCGGGAGCTTGAGTACCGGAAAAAGCTGACGGCGATCACGAATCAGATCAATGCGGCGGAGTCCATCCCGCAGATTCTGATGACGCTCAAGGACCGTATCCTCGAGCTCCTCGACGCCGAACGGCTCACGATCTACGCGATCGACACCAAGAACCAGGAACTCTACTCGCTCCAGAAGGTCGGCGACGTCCCGAAAGAGATCCGGGTGCCGAAGTCGTTCGCCTCCATCGCCGGCTTCACGGCTCTCGCGCGCAAGACCATCAACATCAAAGACGCGTACGAGGCCGCCGAGCTGGCGAAGTTCCATCCGAACCTCCGCTTCGACCAGCGCTGGGACAAGCAGACGGGCTTCCGCACGAAGTCGGTGCTCGCTGTTCCCGTCATGTTCGAGAAGTACCTCCTCGGCGTCGTACAGCTGATCAACCGCAAACACGCCGCCGGCTTCTCGGCGCAGGACGAAGACGCCGCCGAGGAGATCGCGCGCATCCTCGGGATCGCGTTCTACAACCAGCACCGCGCGGCGCGGCAATCGAAGCCGTCGAAGTTCGGCGCGCTGGTGGACAAAGGAATCGTCTCCGAGAAAGACGTCGAGCAGGCCGTCTCGACGGCGCGCGTCAACAACACCACCATCGAGAAAGTTCTGATCGACGACTTCAACGTCCCGAAGGAAGAGATCGGGAAGTCGCTCGCGTCGTTCTTCGGCGCGCACTTTTTCAGCTACGACGGCACGCAGGTCATCCCCGGCGACCTGAGAGAGCGCGTGCAGAGCGACATGTGGAAAAAGTACGTCTGCGCGCCTGTGGAGCGGCGCCCCGGCATGCTCATCATCGCGGTCGACGACCCGCAGGACCTGACGCGGCTCGACGGCATCCGCGCCATGAACCTCGCCCCGCGCTACGACTTCATGGTCGGCATGAAGCACGAGATCCTCGCGTACATCGCCACGTCGTACGGCGAGAAGCTCGAAGCGGCAACGCAAGGGGAGAGCGATCTCGCCAAGATCCTCGACGAGCTCGGAGAGGGAGAAGGGGACGTCGAGAAAGACGAGAAAGAAACGCCGGAGCTCGACGAGACCGATTCCGGAATCGTGCGCCTGGTCAATCAGCTCATCATCGAGGCGTACAACAAAGGAGCCTCGGACATTCACGTCGAGCCCGACGGACCGAAGAATCCGTGTCAGATCCGGCTCCGCATCGACGGCGACTGCCAGAAGTTCATGGAGATACCCGGCCCGCATCGAAACGCGGTGACGCAGCGCCTCAAGATCATGGCGCGTCTCGACATCTCGGAGCGCCGCAAACCGCAGGACGGCAAGATCCGTTTCCGCTATCCGAAGGGCACCATCGAGCTCCGCGTCGCGACGATTCCGACGACCAACCAGAACGAAGACGTCGTCATGCGTATCCTCGCGGCTTCGAAGCCGTACCCGCTCGACAAGATGGGCTTCAGCGAGACGAACCTTTCGCGCTTCAAGGAGATCCTCGTGAAGCCGTACGGGATCTGCCTGGTCGTCGGTCCCACCGGCTCCGGCAAGACGACGACGCTGCATTCGGCCCTCGGGTTCATCAACACCGAGGACATGAAGATCTGGACCGCGGAAGACCCGGTGGAAATCACGCAGAAAGGGCTGCGGCAGGTCCAGGTGCAGCCGAAGATCGACTTCACGTTCGCGGCCGCCATGCGCTCGTTCCTCCGCGCCGACCCCGACGTGATCATGGTCGGCGAAATGCGCGACCACGAGACGGCGGCGATCGGCATCGAGGCGTCGCTCACAGGCCACCTCGTCTTCTCCACGCTGCACACCAACTCGGCGCCGGAGACTATCACCCGTCTCCTCGACATGAACATCGATCCGTTCAACTTCGCCGACGCCCTCCTCGGCATCATGGCGCAGCGCCTGATCCGCATCCTCTGTCCGAAGTGCAAGGAGGCGTATCACCCGACGCACGAGGAGTGGGACGAAGTCGTTCAGGCGTACGGGGCGCAGTACTTCCCCCACGACGTCTTCCCGTACAACGACCAGACCACGCTCTACCGCCCGAAAGGCTGCACCGCGTGCAACAACAGCGGCTACAAGGGACGCATGGGCGTCCACGAGCTGCTCGTCGGCACCGACGAGCTGAAGAAAGCCGTCCAGCTGCGCTCCCCGATCGACGACCTCCGCAAGCTCGCCCTGGATCAGGGCATGCGCACCCTTCTGCAGGACGCGCTGGAGAAGGCGTTGAAAGGGTTGTCGGACGTCAAGCAGGCGAGAGCGATCGCCGTGAAGTGAGTTGGGAGTCGGGAGTCGGGAGTTGCGTCAGCCGTCGCGGTAGCGGCGGATTAGGCCGTTGAGGAGTTTTCCTGTCTTTGCTGACAGGGCCTCGATTCTCGAGATGTCGCTCGGTGGGAGAAAGCTGAGGCGATTGCAGATGATGATCTGCGTTTCAACTTCTTTCAGCGAGCCGCGGGCGATGAAAAAGAAGCGGCGCATGTCGCGCTTCGTGTCGCGTGCCGCTCCCTCTGAAATGTTGCTCGAAATCGAGCTCGCCGCGCGTCGCATCTGCGCTGCCAAGCCATAGCGTTCTTCTCGCGGCAATTTCTCAGTCGTCGCGTAGATCTCGACCGCCAGATCAATCGCGGTCTTCCAAACATCAAGATCGGTATGCATCATCGGTACTCGTTCGGTACCGAAGGAGCGAAGGCGGTAGTGCAGGTAAAATTCACGATACCTCGGAAGCCCTCAACTCCCAACTCCCGACTCCCCGCTCACGGACCGAAACCGGTTACACTTCCCGGGTGCCGAAACGAGTAGTCCTGCTGCTCTCGCTGTTTCTCTGTCTTCTCGGTTCCATGTTGCAAGCGGCGGAGCCTTCTGCAGCCAGCCTCGACAAGCGCCGGAAGGCGCTGAATGACCTCATCACGGAGCAGTGGGAGTACAACCTCCGCACCTCTCCGGAGTACGCGTCGATCCTCGGCGACAAGCGCTACAACGACCAGTCGAGCGACAACTCGGCCGCCGCGGCGCGCCGCGACTACGAGCAGACGAAGAAGTTCCTCCACCGCTTCGAAGCGATCGACACCGCCGGCTTCTCCGAGCAGGAGCGTCTCAACAAGCTCCTGATGGTGAAGAACCTCCACGACTCCGTCGAGAGCTTCGACTGGAAAGAGTGGGAGATGCCGATCAACCAGATGGGCGGCATCCACCTCTTCGCGGCGCAGCTGCCGTCGTATCTCGCCTTCACCACGGCGAAGGACTACGACGACTACCTCGCCCGCATGCACAACTTCCCGAAGCAGATGGACGACACGATCGCCGTGCTGCGGATGGGCATGCGCGACAAGCTCATGCCGCCGAAGTTCCTGCTGGAGAAGGTGGCGGGGCAGGCGAGCGCGATTGCCGATACGCCCGCCGACCAGTCAGCATTCGCAGGACCGATCAAGAAGTTCCCGGCCTCGGTCTCCGACGCCGATCAGACCCGGATCAAGGCCGCGTTCACCGACGCGATCCAGAACGCGATCTATCCCGCGTACCGCAAGTTCGCGAAATTCGTGAAGGACGAGTACGCGCCCGCCGGCCGGACGCAGGTCGGCATGTGGTCGCTGCCGCACGGCGTCGAGCGCTACGCCTTCCGCGCGCGGCAGTCGACCACGACCAACCGCACGCCCGAGGAGATTCACCAGATCGGATTGAAGGAAGTCGCGCGCATCGAAGGCGAAATGCTGGCGATCGCGAAGTCGCAGGGCTTCAACGACCTGAAGTCGTTCAACGCCTCGATCGAGAAGAACCCAGACCTCCGCGCGAAGTCGCGCGAGCAGATCCTCGACATCTACCGCCACTACGAAGATCAGATGTACGCGAAACTGCCGCAACTCTTCGGCCGCCTCCCGAAGGCGAAGCTCGAAGTGGTGGCGATCGGGGCGTACCGCGAGAAGGAAGCGGCGGGCGCCGACTACGATCCGGGCGCTGCCGACGGCTCCCGTCCCGGGCGGATCAACGTCAACACCTACGACGCCACGAACCGCAAGACCATCACGATGGAGTCGACGGCGTACCACGAGGGCGTGCCGGGCCATCACATGCAGATCTCCATCGCCCAGGAGCTCACCGACCTGCCGCAGTTCCGCCGCCAGGGCGGCTACACGGCGTACGTCGAAGGATGGGCGCTCTACTCCGAGAAGCTCGGCAAGGAAGTCGGCTTCTACCAGAATCCGTTCAACGACTACGGCCGGCTGCAGGACGAAATGCTCCGCGCCATCCGGCTCGTCGTCGATACCGGTCTTCACGCGAAGAAGTGGACGCGCCAGCAGGTCGTCGACTACTTCCACGAGCACTCCGCGCAGGACGAGGTCGAGGTCCAGAACGAGACCGACCGCTACATCGTCTGGCCGGGCCAGGCCCTCGGCTACAAGATGGGCGCTCTGAAGATCGCCGGGCTGCGCGAGCGCGCGCGGCAGAAGCTCGGCGACCGGTTCGACATCCGCGCGTTCCACGACGAAGTACTCGGCGCCGGTGCGCTGCCGCTCGACGTGCTCGAGCAACGCATTGATGCCTGGATTGGAAAGTAGGGAAGGTGTGAGAGAAATGAGCACGAAGATTGGTCGCCCCATCGTCCACACGGAGCCCTGGGCCAAGGTCACTGTCGTTCTCCTCGACCGCCACGTGGCGTACCTCGATGATCTCGCGATCCACCTCCGGATGAAGCATGGGTGGGCGGCGTCGCGCGCGGAGCTGATCCGCGGCCTCATCGAGGCGGCAGCGGGGTCGAACGTCGACATCCTCGCCGAACGCGGCGGCCCAACGTTCATCCAGCTCGTCCGAAAAAAACTCCTCCAGAAGTAGTGGATGCCTGAGCTGCCGGAGGTCGAAGGCTTCGCGCGTTACTTCGCGCAGCACGCACTCCGGCAGCCGATCACCCGCGTACGGGTACGCGATGAGCGCATTCTCGGCGTGCGCAAGGAGACGCTTTCCCGCGCGCTCCGCGGCCACGCGTTCGAGCGGGTCCAGCGCCACGGCAAGCATCTATTCGCCGAGGCTGGTGATGCGTGGCTGCATCTCCACTTCGGGATGACGGGCGATCTCGAGTACTACTCGGATGACGAGCCGCGGTTCGCGCGCGTCATCTTCGACTTCCCGGAAGGTCACCTCGCGTTCGTCGACATGCGCCTCTTCGGCGTCGTCGATTTGACGCCGTCGCCGGACGCCTACATCGAGGAGCACGACCTCGGCCCCGATCCGTTGCTGATGTCGTTGCCGCAGTTCCGCGCGCTGATTGCGAAGCGCCGCGGTGCGGTCAAGGCGCTGTTGCTGTCGCAGGACTTCATTGCCGGGATCGGCAATCTGTACGCCGACGAGACGCTCTTTCAGACGAGCATCCACCCGCGCCGTCCGGTCCACCGCCTCTCAGACGCCGAGGTCCGTGACGTGTACAACGGGATGCGGCGCATCCTCCGCGAGGTCATCCGCGTTCGGGAGAAAGAGGGCGACTGGCCGGCGCGCTACCTGTCGATGCACCGCGAAGAAGGGGAGCGCTGCCCCAAGTGCGGCGGCACGATCCAGCGCACGGTCGTCATGTCGCGCACGACCTACTTCTGCGCAAGACACCAGAAGTAGTGACTGGTTACTGGTCACTGGTTACTGGGAGGACGGGTCGAGTGACGAGTCACCAGTGACCATTAACCAGTAACCAGTCACCCGTCAGGCATCCGTCTTGCGCGCTCTGGTGCGCATGGAACAGTCGATTGCAAACCTCATCGACGAGCAGCAGTGGCTCGACTCGCTCGATCCGCTTCAGAAGTACATCGGGGCGCTGCCGGAAGAGATCAAGAACGCGCTGCATGGCGTCTGGCTGAAGCACCCGCTGCATCCGGCGCTCGTCGCCATCCCGATCGGCGCGTGGACGGTTGCCGCGGTTCTCGACGCTCTCGAGAACCCCGCCGCTGACACGGTCATCGGTATCGGCATCCTCGGCGCCCTGGCGTCTGCCGTCACGGGGCTCACGGATTGGTCCGAGACCGATTACCGCGCGAAGAAGATCGGCGCCGTTCACGGCTCGCTGAACGTCGTCGCCACCACGCTGTACACCGCGTCGTGGATCATGCGCGGGGACGAGAAGCGCCGCCGCCCGGCGATCGCGCTCTCCATGCTCGGGTTTGCGATCGCAAACGCCTCGGCATGGCTGGGCGGGCACCTCTCATTCGGCGAACAGGTCGGCGTCGACCACACCGCCACCGCCGACTCGACGAAGCCGGAGAAGTTCACCGCTGTGATCGACGAATCGGAGTTGAAGGAAGGGAAGCCGGCACGCGTCATGGCGGACGGCGTTGCAGTCTGTCTCGTGAAGCGCGGCGAGAAGATCCACGCGATCACCGACACGTGCCCGCACCTTGGCGGTCCGTTATCCGAAGGAAAGCTGAACGGCGACGCGATCCAGTGCCCCTGGCACGGCTCGGAGCTCTCGATCGTCGACGGTCACGTCGTCAACGGCCCGACGACGTACGCGGCCCGCTGCTTCGACGTTCGCGTCCGCGCCGGCAAGGTCGAGGTGCGTGCCGGTGTAGGGGCCGGCTCTTAGCCGGCCCACGGTGCGGCTAAGAGCAATCGCGCGTCGCGATTCTTTTCGAGGCAGCGCACCAGCGTCGTCGCGAGCACGGCGGGGAAGGGTGGCGTGTCGAGCCGCGGCGCCTCTTCGATCAGGATCGCGGTGATGGTCTCCGCCGTCGTGTCGCGCGCGAACGGTGTCCGTCCGGTGAGCATCTCGTACATCAGGACGCCGAAGCTGAAGATGTCGCTGCGCGCGTCGACGGTCTCGCCGCGCAACTGCTCCGGCGCCATGTAGCCGATGGTGCCGAAGACCATGCCGGCTTCGGAGATGCGTTCGGTCGGCGCGTCTTTCGGGGTGCTCAATGCGTGTGCGACTTTCGCGAGGCCGAAGTCGAGGATCTTCACCGAGCCGTCGCCGAGGACGAAGATGTTGGCCGGCTTGAGGTCGCGATGGACGATGCCGCGGGCATGCGCGGCGGCGAGGCCACGGAGGATCTGCACTGCCCACGAGAGGCATCGCCGCACGGACACTGGCCCGCGTGCGAGCACGTCGGCGAGCGACTCGCCTTCGAGCAGTTCCGTGACGAGGTAGGGGGTCGAATCCGAGGTGCCGAAGTCGTGGATCGTGACGATGTTCGGGTGGTGGAGCGCCGCCGTGGCGCGTGCTTCCTGCTCGAATCGAAGGAGCCGCGCCTCGTCGGTCATCAGCTCCGCCGGAAGCCTTTCAGCGCTACGTCGCGATGCAGCGTGGCATCGGTGGCGCGGTAGACCTCTCCCATCCCTCCCGAACCGATCGACGAGACGATTTCATAACGTCCGAGGGACGTTCCGGGGGCGATGGGCATTAGAGAAGGATATCGTCACCGGCGCGAGGGGCGTGTTTCATTCCGTGCACAGGATGAGAGATCGACAGCAACTGCCGGTGCTATATTCGCTGCATGTCGACCGCGGCCATCCTCACCCCTCCGAGCCGGGTGGATGATCCCGATCAGAGGGTGATTCTCGAGGGCATCGACTGGTGGCAGTTCGAGACCTTCCTCGCGATTCGCGGCGACCGCGCCGGCGTGCGCGTGACTTACCTGGAGGGACAGCTCGAGATCATGAGTCCATCGCTCCGCCACGAAATGCTCAAGAAGATGATCGCCCGACTTCTCGAGGCCTACGCGGATGCAAAGGGGCTCGTGTTCGAAGGCTACGGGTCGATGACGATGCGCAACGCTCCGAAGCTACGCGGAATTGAGCCGGACGAGTGCTACGCGGTCGGAGCGGCGAAAGACTCTCCCGATGTGGCGGTGGAAGTGATCTGGACGCACGGCGGGATCGACAAGCTCGACGTCTATCGCGGCCTCGCGGTGCGAGAGGTCTGGATCTGGCAGGACGAGGAGCTCAGAACGTACGAGCTGCGAGGCGAGGCGTATGCCGAGGTCTCGGAGAGCGTCGTGATCCCCGGCCTCACGCCCGCGTTCATTCGTCAGTTTCTCGACTGCGAAACGCAAACGGAGGCGGTCCTGAAGATGAGGGCTGCTCTGAAGTGAACCGGATCGCGACGTCTCTTTTCCTTGCCTTCTGCCTGACCGCGGCTGCTCATGCGGCGCAGAGCACGCTGCTGCGGCCGGAGCGGGTGTTCGATGGAACGACGGCGACGACGCACTCGGGGTGGGTGGTGCTCGTGAGCGGCGACAAGATCGTGGCGGCGGGACCGCAGTCGGACGTCTCGGTGCCGGCGGGGACGACGACGATCGAGCTACCGGGGATGACGCTTCTTCCGGGGCTGATCGATGCGCACTCGCACGTCCTCCTGCATCCGTACAACGAAACGCTGTGGAACGACCAGGTTCTGAAGGAGCCGCTGGCGTATCGCGTGATCGCGGCGACGCTGCATTGCCGCAACACGCTCTATGCCGGCTTCACGACGCTGCGCGACCTCGGCACGGAGGGGGCGGAGTTTGCGGATGTCTCGATCAAGCGCGCGATCAACGAAGGACGCATCCCGGGGCCGCATCTCTTCGTCGCGACGCGCGCGATCGTCGCCACGTCGAGCTACGGTCCGGGTCCGGCGGGATTCGCCGCGAACGTCGACAATCCGAAGGGCGCTCAGGAGGCGAGCGGCACGGCCGAGGTGCTAAAGGCCGTCCGCGACCAGATCGGCCACGGCGCGGATTGGGTGAAGCTGTATGCGGACTACGGCCGCGGAGGCAGTCCGGCGACGCCGACGTTCTCGCTCGAAGAGTTGAAGACGGCGGTCGACGAGGCGCGCTCTGCGAATCGCCCGGTTGCGGCGCATGCGACGACTGCGGAAGGGATGCGCCGCGCGGCGGTCGCGGGCGTCGACACGATTGAACATGGTTACGGCGGCACCGACGAAGTATTCAAGCTCATGGCGCAGCATGGGGTGGCGTACCTTCCGACGCTGACCGCCGAGGAGGCGTACTCGGAGTACTTCAGCGGATACAAGCGCGGGACGAAGCCGTACACGGCGGCGATGGACAACGCGATCCGTGCGTTCAAGCTGGCACTCGCGGACGGCGTGACAATCGGCAACGGCAGCGACGTCGGCGTCTTCACCCACGGAGATAACTGGCGCGAGCTGGAGTGGATGGTGCGGGCCGGCATGACGCCGGTGCAGGCGCTGATGGCGGCGACGTCGGTCGACGCGAAGATCCTCCGCCAGCAGGATCGCCTCGGACGCGTCGCGGCGGGGCTCGACGCCGACCTCATCGCCGTTCCCGGCGATCCGACGCACGACATCACGGCGGTCGAGCACGTCTCCTTCGTGATGAAGGGCGGGCAGATTTACGTGCAGCCCGGCAAACCGTAAGCGATCGCCGGCGTCTAAGCCGGCAAGATGAGGCGGCGTTTCGCTCTTTTCGTCATGCTCGCTCTTGCGACGGCTGCGAGCGCGTCCGAGGAGCTGACGGGCCTCTGGACGGCGAAGAAGCGCTTCGGTCCGGACGCCCGCGGAACGCTGATCATGCTGCGCAGCGGCGGGCGATACACGGCGGACTTGTCGGGGATGAAGACCGGCGTCACGAACGCGAATGGTGCGCTGTCGTTCTCGCTGCCGAATCGCGGCGGAGACTTTCGCGGCAAGCTCGATCATGGTGAGATTTCAGGGCACTGGTTCCGCTACGGAACACCGGTCTATGGCGCGGACAAGCCGGGGCCGATCACCGCGTCTCCGGTCGTTCTGAAACCGGACGGCCCGAATCGCTGGCGTGGAACGGTCGATCCGGCCGAGGAAACGTTCACGTTCTATCTTCTTCTCCAGAAGCGCAACGACGGGTCGTTTTCAGCGCTGCTGCGGAATCCCGAATTCGACCTCGGCTCGCAGCAGGGAGTCGTGCGGCTCGTGCGCGAGGGCAACAACGTACGCCTGATCGGAGTGCGCGGCGGGAAGGAGCAGGACGTCGCGAACGGAACGTTCGACGCGGAGAACGACGCGCTCATGCTCGATTTCCCGAGCCGCGGCGGTCATTACGACTTCGTGCGCGACGCGGGCGACAGCGGCTTCTATCCCCGAGGGAAGCATCCCGGCCGCTACGTCTACCGGCCGCCAATTGCGCTCGATGACGGCTGGCCGGTGTCGACGCTCGATGCCGTCGGAATCGACCGCCCCACGATCGAGAAGCTCATGCAGCGCATCCTCGATGTACCGATGGAGACGCGGGACGTCCCGCAGTACCACGGCATCGCCATCGCGCGGCACGGCAAGCTCGTTCTCGAGGAGTATTTCCACGACCAGCGCCGGGAGGTTCCGCACACGACGCGGTCGGCGGGAAAGAGTCTCAGCTCGATCGTGATCGGCGCCGCGATGTACGCCGGCGTGCCGCTGCGGCTTTCGAGTCCGGTGTACCGTGTGATGAACGGCGGAGCGTTTCCGGCCGGACTCGAGCCGCAGAAGAAGACGATGACGCTGGAGCACCTCCTCACGATGGCCGGCGGGTACTTCTGCGACGACTCGAACGACGACGCGCCGGGCAACGAAGACAAGATGTGGGACCAGACGGACGAGCCGGACTTCTATCGCTACACGATGAAGGTGCCGCTGGCGACGCCGCCCGGCGAGAACGCGGTTTATTGCAGCGCGATGCCGAATCTCGCCCTCGGCATGGCCGGCCGTGCCGCCCACGAGAATCCGATGTCGCTGTTCGACCGGCTCGTCGGCGGTCCGTTGAAGATCCGGGATTACGGCTGGGGGCTCGACGGCGCCGGGAATCCGTACGGCGGCGGCTCCGTGAGTCTGCTGCTGCGCGATTTCGCGAAGCTCGGGCAACTGATGCTGAACGGCGGGACGTGGAAGGGGCAGCGGATTCTCAGCAAGGAGTTCGTCGCGCGCGCTACGTCGCCGCAGTACCACCTGCGGAACCTGACATACGGCTATCTCTGGTGGATCGAGGATTTCCCGTACAAGAACCGGACGGTCCGCGTGTTTGCCGCGCGTGGCGCGGGCGGACAGGTCGTCACCGTCGTTCCGGAGCTCGACCTCGTCGTGGCGGTGTTCGCAGGCGACTTCTCGAACCGGAAGGCGATGTTCGCACCGGCGAACAACATCGTCGCAAACGCGATCGTGCCCGCCGTACGCGAGGCAGGCGACGATCCTCACGGTCCGGTGATCGAGCGTGAATACGCCGGTCCGTACAGTCCGTCGAAGGACGGCAGCCGCGTAAGCCGGCTTCAGTAGACGAATTCGGTCCGAGCGGACTCGACCTATGCGACGATGGTTGGTAACACAACCATTTGGATCGAGGAGGAAGAATGCGCCGGATCGGTTTCCTGGTCGTCGCTGCCCTGTTTCTCTTCTCTACTCTCGGAGCCCATGCGCAGTGCGGTGTTGAGCGTTGGTCGGTCAAGACGGGGACCGATCCCGGTGCTCCCAACGTAAGTCTCAGTACCTACATCTCGACGACGATTTACAACATGTGGTCGTCGACCAAGCCGGCATCGCTGCCGGCGAACAGTCGCCTCTCGCCTCGCGAAACGAATCAGTACCGCATCACCGGCACGCTCACGAAATATGCGCGTGAGAGTGATTCCGATTATCACCTCGTCATCCAGGACGGCTCGGGGCGGACGATGATCGTCGAGATTCCGTCGCCGAATTGCGTTGGCGCGGGAAGCCCCTTCATCACGGGGATCCGCAATGCGCGCAACGAGTTCGACGCGAAGCTCACGGCAACGACGTCGTTCAAGACGGTGTCCGCGCCGGTCGCCATCCGCGGCGTCGGATTCTGGGATTTCCTGCACGGCCAGACCGGTGTGGCGCCGAACGGGATCGAGATCCACCCGGTGCTCGATATCGCGTTCACCGGTACGATCGTGCAGAGCGAGCCGGGCGTTGTGGCGCAGGCGACGCATCCACCGGTCGCTCTCCCGGAGGACATGGTCGAGGACAACGACGGAGGCCGTGTGGAGGTGTACCGCGGCCGCAAGACGGTCACCGACGAGGTGCTGTACCACGGCGGAGCAGTCATCGAGCAACCGCGTCTGCGCATCGTTTTCGCGGGTGAGATCGACGTCGCCACGAAAGCGTCAGCCGTCGCGGCTGCCCGCGCGCTGACGCTCGACCGCCGCACCCGCGAGCTCGAACGTTACGGGGTACGGACGGCCAGCGTAACGATCGATTCAGAGGACGTCGCAGCCGGCTTCTCCGCCGACGCGACGGATCTCGATGTCCAGCGGATGCTGGCGAACGCCGTCGAGAGCGGACGCATTCAGCATGTCGACGACAGCGTGATCACGGTCGTCGTCGTACCCGCCGATGCCCGGATCGCCGTCGGTACGACGACCGACTGGTCTTCGTACCATTCGCTCTTCCATCCGACGGAGATCGGAATGCCGTACGTCGTCGTCAAAGGGGGTTCCACCCTGCGCGATGCGATGTTCGCCAGCGTGGCGCGGACGATGATCGATCCCAAGGGCGACGGGTGGTTTTGAAACGGTCAGCGTTTCTGCTGTCCGTGCTTCTGTTCACCACATCGTGCGTCGTCGTGCCGCTCGCCGCGGCACGCGACGCCGCCTCCAATCAGCGCAAGATCAACCGGCTCCGCCTCGGCCAGACGCTGGCTGAGGTCGAGAAGACGATGGGGAAGGGGCCGGAGCGGAGGAGCACTCGCCTCCGCTACGACGGCCTCTCGATCGAAGAGTGGAGCTATCTCACCGACTACATCCATCGCTCGGACACTACCATCACGTTCGTCGGCGGCAAGGTGGAGGAGATCCGCGTCACGCCCTCGGCGGAGAAAGACTGAGCGGCGCCTGCGCGAGCGCTTATGATTCGCGCACGGTCGGAGGTGGGGGATGAGAATCGCCTCGTTTATTGCTGTCCTCGTGTTTTCTCTGTCGGTCGCCGCGCAGTCGAACCAGTTCCTGGGCCTTCAGGGTTATCCGCAACACGGTTATGTCGAGATTCCTGCGGACACGGTTCTGGATTCGCCGCAGATGACGGTCGAGGCCTGGGTCTCGATTCACGATGCACACGGAGTGAACGGCTGCTCGTCGATCGCTGGCAACGGCTACACGGACGGTTGGTGGCTCGGCGTCT
>DASXIH010000321.1:0-1801 GCA_036498125.1 Thermoanaerobaculia bacterium | reverse complement strand
AGGGCGTGGCGAATGCCGGATCGACCACTCCGCGGTCCGCGTTCACGATGACGTAGTACGAGTCGAACCCCGCGGCTCGCAGCATCGTCCTCAGCAGCGTCACCTTGTCCTTGCAGTCGCCGAATTGCTTCTTGAAGATGTCGGCGGCGGGATGTGGCTGATATCCGCCGATCCCGATCTCGATCGCGACGTAGCGGACCTCACGCTGGACGTACTCGGCGATCGCCTGAATGCGCTCCAGCGGCGGCTTTCCCGCCGGCGCGATCTCGGCGATCTTTGCCTGCATCTGCGGGGACGGCATGCAGCGCGCTTCGGCGAGGCGGCTGAACCACTGGCCGATGTCGCTCCACGTCTGCACCGACGGCATACCGACGCTGACGCCGACGCGGCCTGCGACCGCTTCGAGCGGAGGCATCCGCGGCTCTTTCGCGACCGCCGGAACGTTCTCGAGTTGATACCGGATCAGGGGCGCCGTCCACGTGGATGACACTGGCGAGTAGTGGAACCAGTGGGTCTCGGTCGTCCACGGCGCCGGGACGGTGAGTGAGAAGAACGTCGAGAGGACCGGAACGTCTTTCTGGAAGTCCCAGATCAGTTGCGGCGCATCCTGCCTCCGTTGGACGCGATACTCGTACGCGACGACCGTCCCAGGAGAGTCGGGCGTCTGGATCACAGTCACGTGCTGGTCGTTGTACAGCTCCCCCCACGCGAGCGGAGTCGCCTCGATCGCGTCGCGCTCTCCGTACTCGCGCGATGTGCCGTTCTCGATTGCCCATGCGTGAAAGCTCAGGAGTTTCGACCGGCTGTTGGAGTAGACGCTCGGCGTCCCGTAGCGGCGTCCGGCCGGCGAGAGGATGCGCACGACGCTGCGGTAGTTCGTCTCGAACATCTCGCCGGCCACGACCTCGGTCGCTTCGAAGAGCACCACGGCGCCGGCGTTCTTCGCCCACTCCGGCGTCGGTTTGGCCGCAGCTTCGGCCACCCAAGGCGGGAGTGGCTTCGCCCCGTACGCGCCGGCGGTGACCGCAATCGCGAGAAGCACCGAGGCGATCCTGGTCATTGCGCGGGCGGGTTAATCAACAGCGGCCGCTGGTCGGCCAGCGTCGCGGCATTGAAGAACATCCGGACACCGGAGTACTGCGCCGGGTCGATGAACGTCGCATCGATGACCTCGGAACGTTTCATCGTCAGCTCCGATCCGTGGTCTTCGACCGTCATGTCGTATCGGAACGAGCCGGCGTTGAGCGCCTGCGGTGGCGGATGCGAGCCCGCCGTGTACTTCGGCGGCAGGGTCAGCTTCACCTCGTCGTCTTCCTGCCGCGGGTAGTGGAAGTAGAGAATCCCCGTCCGTGTCGATGCGGCGAACGGGTTCTTCGCCGATGCCGCGAACACCGAGAGCGGAAGCATGAGGCGCGATCCGGCCTGCGAAACGATGCCTGGCAGCTCCGCATCGCATTTCACCACGATCGCATCGTCAGCCGACGATAGTCCCTCTGCGCTCTTGACGCTCAGCGCCGCGCCGTTCGGGAACCATCCTTTGATCTCGTCCTCAATGGCTTTCCGGCGCGCCGTGTCGTCATCGCCGCGCAGGCGCCGGATCAGTGCCTCCTGGCCGCGAAACGTAACGGTGATCGTTCCCCTCAACATATCGCCGTCGAGCCGCAGATCCGCTTTTCTCTGGAGCATGGCGGACGACGGAGGATCGAGCGGCGTCTTGATCCACTGCGGACCGCTCCTGGTGATCTGGATGGCGGGCACGTTCGACTTTTCCCATGACAACACTCCGAAAGGGGCGTGGGGG
>DASXIH010000320.1:0-2553 GCA_036498125.1 Thermoanaerobaculia bacterium | reverse complement strand
AGCGGGGAGAGGGTGGCCGAAGGCCGGGTGAGGGGTCCGACCTACCAGGCGTAGCCGAAACTGATGCCGGCCCATGGCGCGGCGACGCCGGAACCGACGACCGGGGTAAACGCGGCGCGGAATTGGAAGCCACCTTGGGGTTTCTGGTAACGGTACCCGATGATTCCGGTCGCGAGGAGAGTCGAGAACTTCCCGCCGCTACCGACATCGCCGTATAGGTCCTGACGATCGCCGGCAGCAATCGTCACTCCGCCACCCAGTTCGAGGTGATGGTTCGAGGCAGGGCGCGTGACCCATGATGCGGTCAGCGGAACGATGTACGTGGTCGCGTTGGTCCCGTCGCTCGCGCTTCGCACCCACGAAAGGCCCGCGCGGCCATACCAGTTCTCATTGAGACGGTGCTCGTAGTTGATGCTCGGCACCACGGCGCTCCCGCCGAGCTCGAAGTAGACCGCGTTGCGACTCTGCTGCGAATATGCCGGCAGCGCGCCCAAGACGATCAGCATCACCACCGCACCCCATAGGTGCCGCAGGTAAGCTTTCATGGCAGTCGCCGAAAGCGCCTGACGGCTTCGGCGAAAATGAAAGGCACGACAAAACCTACGAACAGATTGCCGATCAGGGCGGGGAAGGTCAGCGGCCCGAGATAATCGCGCCAGTGCCCGTTCTTCTTGAGAAGCGCGAAGGAGAAGAACGGCAGGCCGTAATATCGCTCCGTTGGCGAAGGCCGGTATTCACCGAACACGAACAGCGCGACGGCGGCCCCGCAACCGAGTAGTACCAAAGCAGTTCGAAAGTTCTTCCGAGGCTCGGCCCGAAAGAACGCCCGCAGACTGAGAAAACCGGCGTATCCAACGACTACGCCGAGGATCAGGCCGACGAGCGGTACGTTGTGCACTCTCTTCTTCGACGCGCAACGAATCCGATCGTCACGATCGCATCAGTCCTCCAGCGTCGGCATGGTGCGGAGGACTTCGGCGGCTTGGGGGCGGGTGGGGTTGGGGGTGTCGCGGCGGATGCGGCCGTCGCGGAAGACGATGGTGCGTTTCGCGAAGTCGGCGATGTCGGTTTCGTGGGTGACGAGGACGATGGTGAGGCCTTCGTCGTTGAGGCGCTGGAAGAGGTCCATGATTTCGACGGAGGTGCGGCTGTCGAGATTTCCGGTCGGCTCGTCGGCGAGGAGGATGGACGGCTGGTTCACGAGGGCGCGGGCGATGGCGACGCGCTGCTGCTGGCCGCCGGAAAGTTGCGACGGGAAATGGTGCATCCGGTCGGCGAGACCGACGAGGGTGAGGGCGTCGGTGGCGCGGCGGACGCGCTCGCGCTTCTCGATTTTCGTGTAGAGCGTCGGGAGCTGCACGTTCTCGAGCGCGGTGGTCCGAGGGAGGAGGTTGAAACCCTGGAAGACGAATCCGAGCTTGCTGTTGCGGATCTTCGCGAGCGCGTGTTTGTCGAAGGACGCGACGTCGGTGCCGTCGAGGAAGTAGCGGCCGGAGCTCGGTTTGTCGAGGCAGCCGAGGATGTTCATGAACGTCGACTTGCCGCTGCCGCTGGAGCCCATGATCGCCACGAAGTCGCCGCGGTCGACGGAGACGTTCACGCCGCGCAACGCGTGTACGCGCGTCTCGCCGAGGTCGTAGTACTTGTGGATGTCCTCGGCGAGAAGAACGCTCACCGCCGAACGCCCTGCCCCGGTGCGTTCGACTGCGGCGTGATCGCGGTCGTCGCCACGTCGTCGCCCGCCTGCAGGGATCCGACGAGCACCTTCGCCACCTCGGTGTAGGTGTGGTCGGTGATGCCGAGGGCGACTTCGACCGGCTCGATCTTGTTGTCGCTCGTCAGCTTCCAGACGACCGCTTTCTCCGCGCGGGCCTCGCGCTTCGGTGATTCCGCGTGCTCGAGATCGATCCCGTTCTTCGCGTAGATCGCGCGTACGGCGTCGGGCTCCATCGGTGGCTTGAAGCGGAGCGCGGCGTTCGGAACTTTCTCGACGTTCGCCGCGGTCGCGACCGGGATCGTGACGTAGGCGGTCATGCCGGGGAAGAGTTTGAGGTCGCGGTTCTCGAACTCGATCACGGCGTCGTACGTGACGACGTTCTGGACGGTGGTCGGGTTCATCCGGATCTGCGAGACGGTGCCGTGGAACGTCTCCTTCGGGAACGCGTCGACCTTGAACGTCACCGACTGGCCGGAGCGGATGCGGCCGACGTCCGACTCATGCACCTTCGCGTAGACGAGCATCTTCACGAGGTCCTGCGCGATGGTGAAGATGGTCGGCGCCTGCAGCGACGCGGCGACGGTCTGGCCGACGTCGACATTGCGGGCGACGACGGTGCCGTCGATCGGCGAGCGGATGATCGTGTAGTTGCGGTTGGTCTGCGCGACGGTAACCGCTGCCTGCTTCTGGCTCACCTGCGCGTTCGCCTGCACGACCGCGGCGGCCGCCGCCTCGACGGACGCCTGCGCGGCGTCGTAGTTCGCCTTCGCCTGGTCGAGCGCCTGCTGGGTACCGATGTTCCGCTCGGTCATCGACTTCGCGCGCTCGAAGTCGGC
>DASXIH010000319.1:0-15196 GCA_036498125.1 Thermoanaerobaculia bacterium | reverse complement strand
CGACGAGCAGAACGTGCTCGAACATCTCTCGACCTTCTCCGCGTACCTCATGCGGCTGAAGCGGATGCTGCAGCGCGTCACGAAGCGCTCACTGGTGCTCCTCGACGAGCTGGGATCGGGCACCGATCCGGAAGAAGGAGCCGCCCTCGCCGCAGCGGTGATCGAGCACCTTCTCGAACAGGGAGCGCTACTGATCGCGACGACGCATCTCTCCGCGCTGAAGTCGTTCGCGGTGAACGATTCGAGGATCGTCAACGCGTCAATGGAGTTCGACTCCGCGACCGGTAAGTCGACGTATCGCCTGATCACCGGCATCCCCGGCCGTAGCCGCGCGATAGACGTCGCGCAGATGATCGGCCTCCCCTCCTCGATCATCAGCGCCGCCCGCGCCCGCCTCGGCGACATGTACGGCGAGACCGACACGCTCCTCGCGCAACTGCAGAAGCGGATGAGCGAGGTGCTGCGGCAACAGGACGAGGCGGCGCGCGTGACCCGCGAAGTCGAGAGCGAACGCTCGAAGCTCGCCGACACCCGCGCGCAGCTCGAACAAGAGAAGTCCCGCCTCGGCGCCACCTACCGCGACGAATTGGAGCGGCTGCGCGACGACGTCACGCGCCAGGTCTCGAACGAGATCAAGCACCTCCGCGAGCTCGATCGCAGCGAGCGCGCGAATGTGAAGGCCGTCGAGGTGCTGAAGAACGTCGCCACGCCGCTGGAGCGCGCGATCGATTTCCTCCCTGCCGAAGGGCGCGAGGTGCACGCCGGCGACAAGGTCGAGCACCGCAAGTTCAAGGTACGCGGCGAGGTGGTCTCAATCGACGGCGGGAAAGTGGTGTTGAACGTCAACGGGCGGAAGATGACCGTCGATGTGAAAGATCTGGCGGCGATTCCAAGAACGGAGAGCGGAGAGCGGAAAGCGCAGAAGATCGCGACCACGCGTTCGGATGATGCAGTCGCCGTCTCCGCCGAACTGAATCTCATCGGGCAGCGCGTCGACGACGCGCTCGACGAGTCGGATAAGTTCCTCGACCGGGCGTTGCTCGAAGGAAAACAAGCAGTCCGTATCATTCACGGATTCGGAACCGGACGGCTCCGCCAGGCGATCCGTGATCATCTGCGGAAGCATCCGGCCGTCAAATCATGGCGACGCGGAGATGAGAATGAAGGAGGCGACGGTGCAACGATCGCGGTACTCGAGTAAGTCTGCGCTCTCCGCTCTCCGCTCTCCGATCTAGAAGCCATGGCCCTCGTCGACCTCAACGACCAGATCATCTCGCAGGTGCGGCAGGCGGCCGACATCGTCGAATTCGTCAACCAGGTGACGCCGCTCAAGCTCGCGGGGAAGAGCTACAAAGGGCTCTGTCCGTTCCACCGGGAGAAGACGCCGTCGTTCCACGTCGACCGCGCGAAGGGGCTCTTCTACTGCTTCGGCTGCGGGGCCGGCGGGGACGTCTTCAAGTTCCTGGCGCTGACGGAGCGATTCACATTCCCCGAGGCGGTGGAGCATGTCGCGGCGCGCGTCGGCATCGAGCTGCCGAAGCGGCGGAAGGCATCGCAGCGGGAGAGCGACAAAGACGACCTGCTCGAGCTGCTCGACGAAGCATCGGAAGCGTTCCATCAGGCGCTGCTCCACTTCGACGACAACCCGGCGCAGCGGTACCTGCGGAAGCGCGGCGTCGCCGAGGAGATCGTGAAGAAGTACGGGTTCGGCTATGCGCCCGACTCGTGGGACTACCTGCTCCGCCGGCTCGGCCAGAAACACGGCGAGCAGAAGCTCGAAAAGGCGGGGCTGATCACCGCGCGGAAAGAAAAGAGCGGTTTCTACGATCGCTTCCGCAACCGGCTGATGATCCCGATCCACTCGGAGACAGGCGCGCTGGTCGGTTTCGGCGGGCGGTCACTCGACGACCAGGAGCCGAAGTACCTCAACTCGCCGGAGTCGGAGGTCTTCAACAAATCGCGGCTTCTCTACAACCTGCATCGTTCGAAAGACGCGATGCGGCGCGTCGATCGCGCCATTCTCGTCGAAGGTTACTTCGACGCGATCGCGATCGACCACGCCGGAGTGCCGGGCGTCGTCGCCTCGATGGGGACCTCCCTGACGAGCGGCCAGGCCTCGCTCCTCCGCCGTTTCACGCGGCGCGTCGTGATCGCATACGACGGCGACGACGCGGGCCGCAACGCCACGCTCCGCGCCGCCCCGATCCTCCTCGCCGCCGGCCTCGACATCTTTGCGCTCGACCTCGGCGGCGAAAAGGATCCCGACTCGCTGATCGAGAAGCACGGAGCCGATAAGTTCCTGGAAGTGCTCAGCAATGCGAGCGACATCTTCACCTTCGCGCTCAGCCAGTGGGGCGGCGACGCCGCGTCGCTGAGCGGACGCGAGAAGGCGGACCGCGTCGAACTGTTCGTGCCGCTCCTCTCGTCCGTCAACGACCCGGTCGTCCGGAACGACGCGGCCCAGCGGATTGCCGATGCTTTCCGGCTCGAATTCGAGACTGTGTGGTCGCGGGTCCGAGGAAAGGCGCAGACGGGGCTGGTGGAGCGGCAAGTCGCCGGACGGGAGTCGTCGGCCGACAAGACGGTCCTGATCGCCGCGATTCAGGGGAAGTTGCCGCCGGAGCGGATGGCGTGGCTGCAGGAGGACTTCTTCAACGATCCCGCCTGCAAAACGCTCTTTTCTATCATGAAAAATGATCTTGTTTCCGGCTCCCCTATTGATTTCACGGAAATTGCGACCGAGATTAGGGGCGAAGCCGAGCTCACGCTCCTCTCGGAGCTGACCCTGAGCGAAGAGGTGGACGAGGAGAGCCTGCGACGAATCGACGAGAACCTGCAGCGCTTGGAAGCCCGGTACGTCAAACGCCGGAAATTGGAAATCCAGAGAGAGATCGTCGAGGCCGAACGAGCCGGCGATGCGGGACGCGTGGACGAGCTCGATGCGGAGAAGCAGGAATTGTCCCGTATGTCAAGCGCGCTGAAATAATTATCGTCCACGTCCGATTACGGGATTGTCCTAGCACACGGACAGTTTCCAGGTCCGGGTGCTGGCGTTCGAACCGTCGTGCCATGGGGGCGAGTGAGCTGCCCGGAAGAGGAGCAAATAACCAATGACATCCCGCCTGCGCACTTCGAACCTCGAACAGGAATCCAATTTTGACGAGGGGGTCCCCGACTTGGCGGTTGAAGAGAAATACGCGGAAGTCAAAACGCTCATCGCGATCGGCAAGGAAAAAGGATTTCTGCTTTACGACGAGATCTACGAAGTGCTCCCGGAGGAGATTACCAGCCTCCCGGAGGAACTGGACGAAATCTACATCCGGTTCGCTGACCTCGGCATCGACGTCGTCGAAGACGCCGAAAAGCCTCTCCAGCCCACCACCAAGGGCATCGTCACCATCGACGGGACGATCGAAGAGAAGGAGATGGATCAGCGCGAGGAAGTCCAGCAGGACATCATCGCGGCGTCCAGCGGCATCGTCGACAAGACCAACGACCCCGTCCGCATGTACCTGCGCGAGATGGGAACGGTCAAGCTCCTCGACCGCCAGGGCGAAGTCGACATCGCCAAGCGCATCGAGAAGGGCGAGCGCCGCGTCTTCAAGGCGCTCTCCGCGAACCGCATCATTCGCGAAGAGATCCTGAAGATCTACGAGGCGGCGAAGAAGGACCAGCGCGTCATCAAAGAGACGATCGATCTCGCCATGCCGGAAGACGACGGCACGATCATGGTCGCCGACGAGAACGGCGAGGTGAAACTCCCCGCCGCCGCGGTGAACAAGATCAACGAGATCCTCCAGATCTTCGAGAAGATCGTGAAGCTCGACAAGAAGATCAAGGACAACGTCGCGAAGCTCGCGGACGCGAAGAAGCTCACGCAGAAGCAGATTCAGATGACGCAGCGGACGATCGAGAGGCTCGAGCTCGATCTCGCGAACGAGTTGCGGCAGATCGACTTCACGCCGGCCACCCGCAACCGGATGATCAACAAGCTGAAGGACATCGACAACGAGCTCTCGCGAGAGGCGTCGATGATCAAGAAGGACGAGGCGGCCCTCAAGCGCGAGAAGGACAAGGCGCGCAAGGACTTCTACCGCCGCCGTCTCACGAAGTACCAGGAGAAGCTGGCCGAGGTCGAGACGTTCTACGGCACGTCGCACACGGAGCTGCGGACCACCATCCGCGAGATCCGCGCCGGCGAAGAGGAAGCGGATCAGGCGAAGCAGGAACTGATCGTCGCGAACCTCCGCCTCGTCGTCTCGATCGCGAAGAAGTACACCAACCGCGGGCTGCAGTTCCTCGACCTGATCCAGGAAGGGAACATCGGCCTCATGAAGGCGGTCGAGAAGTTCGAGTACCGCCGCGGCTACAAGTTCTCGACGTACGCGACGTGGTGGATCCGCCAGGCGATCACCCGCGCCATCGCCGACCAGGCGCGCACCATCCGTATCCCGGTGCACATGATCGAGACGATCAACAAGCTGACGCGCACGTCGCGCTCGCTCGTGCAGGAGCTTGGCCGCGAACCGCAGGCCGAGGAGATCGCACAGCGGATGGACATGCCGGTGGCGAAGGTCCGCAAGATCATGAAGATCGCGCAGGAGCCGATCTCCCTCGAGACTCCGATCGGAGAAGAGGAAGACTCGCATCTTGGAGATTTCATCGAGGACCGCGCCGCGGTCTCGCCGATCGATCACGTCATCGTCGCGAATCTGAAGGACCAGACCAACAAGGTCCTCCGCACCCTCACCCCGCGGGAGGAGCAGGTGCTCAAGATGCGCTTCGGTGTCGGCGACGGCGCGGAGCACACGCTCGAGGAAGTGGGCCGCTCGTTCAACGTCACGCGCGAGCGGATCCGCCAGATCGAGTCGAAGGCGCTGCGCAAGCTGCGGCATCCGTCCCGATCGAAGAAGCTGCGGCCATTCCTCGACGCAACGTTCTAGAGAATTGGTTTCGGAGGTTGCGGGGTTACGCGGTTTCGCGTGACCCCGCAACTTGGTAACCTCGGAACCCTCGTTATGCGCCGCCTTGCTGTCCTCCTGCTAGCCGCGCTGCCTGCATTTTCGGCTCCGGCTCCCCGCCCCTACCACCTCACGCTGGAGGCAAACCCCGCCGCGCCCTTTCCGTTCCTCAGCAAGTTCGGAACGGTGACGCTTCATGTTTACAGCGGCGGCGTGCGCGCCGAGACGGTCTGGCTGAACGGTTTCTCACCCAACGCCTCGACGAACATCACGGTCGAGAACCCGTACGGACGCATGTACACCGAGGTGCCGGTAGCGAACGTCGGATCGATCGTCGGCAAGCTCTCAGGCGGAGAGCTGAAGAACGCGACGCCGCAGCTTGCGACGCCGCTCGCCGGACGTGTCGGAGAGCTGGCTGCGACGCGGTACCGCCTCATCTACGGTCCGGCGGCGTACATCGACATCTGGTCGACGCATGCCGTCCCCGAGAACGCGCAGCTGCGCTCGATCGTGATTCAGTTCGTCAGCGGCATCTCCCCCGGCACCGCCTCACTGGCGAAGACGATTCCCGGCACGCCAATCTACGTCGAACTGAACTTCCGCCGCTTCAAGAAGCTCCCGCTGCTCCGTCTCAAATCGATCGCCTACGACAACGACGGCGAGGCCGGCGCCCTGAAGGTCAGCTCCTTCATGCTGCACGCCTCGCTGCTCGACAACCTGTGGAAGTAGTCACTTCCCTACGCCGCGACCTGTTGGAGCGAGACAGCGTCGAGGTCGTGGAGCAGTTCGCCGGCGTTGGCGTAACGCAACTTCGGATCTTTCTCGAGGCAGCGGAGCACGATTGAGTTGATCTCGCGGCCGGTCTCCGGCCGGAGCTCGATCGGCGGACGCGGCTTCTCGGTGATGTGCGCGGTGAGCACGCCGGTTAGCGACGACGACTCGAACGGCCGACGTCCCGCGACGAGCTCATAGAGCATGATGCCCATCGAGTAGACGTCGCTGCGCGGGTCGAGCTGTTTTCCCTGCACCTGCTCGGGGCTCATGTAGTGCGGCGTGCCGACGATCAGACCGGCCTGCGTCATGCCCTCGTGCGTCTCGGCCATGCGCGCGATGCCGAAGTCCATCAGCTTCACTTCGCCCTTGTGGTCGATCAGGACATTCTGCGGCTTGATGTCGCGGTGGATGATCCCCTGCTCGTGCGCCACTTCGAGGCCGCGCGATACCTGGCGCATGATGCCGACCGCCACTCGCGGCGACATCTGTTTCGCCTCCGCCTCGGCAAGGAGCTCGGCCAGCGTGTAGCCGCGCACCAACTCCATGCTGATGAAGTAGACACCCTCGGCCTCGCCGTAGTCGTACGTGCGGAGGACGTTGCGATGCGTGATCTTGCGGGCGAGGCGGATCTCGCGCTTGAAGCGCTCCAGGTCTTCCGGAGAGCGGCTCATCACGTCGCCCGGAAGCGTCTTGATCGCGACCGGCTCGTCGAGCTGCGTGTCGACCGCCTTGTAGACGACGCCCATTCCGCCGCGGCCGACGATCGACTCGATGCGATAGCGGTTTGCGAACAGCTGGCCGCCCTGGAGCTCGACCGGTGCGTGGATCGCAGGCGACGTCGGCCCCGGCGTGGTGGCGTCGATCCTGACGGTCGCCTCGGACGTCGTCGATCCGATCGACCGCATCATGCCGGTCGTCATCGACGCCAGCGGCAGTGACGCCACCGGCATCGGCTGATTCAGCCACTTGAGGCGCACTTCCTCGCGCTGCGAGGACGAGAGGATCTCGCCACCCGCCGTCTGCGCCGTTTCGTATGAGATGTACGCGTAGCCGCTCGGCGCGTGCCAGGCGAAGACCTGCGCGAGCAACGGCGCGTTGCCGATCACCGCGAGGCCGCTCTCCTGCTCCAGCATGACCGAGCCGGAGACGAACTCGCCGGTCGCGACGCCGACGCCGATCGAGATCGGGCTGCCGGCGCCGAGCTGCGTCGCCAGTTCTTCGTTGATCGCGCGTGCCGCGCGGATGGCGTGAATGACGCCGCGGTCGCCGCGGAAGAGGCTCACGAGGCGGTGTCCGACGATCTCGCGCACTTCGCCGTCCTGGCGCGAGACTTCCGCCTCCTGGAGCTTCATGGCGCGCGAGACTTCGTTGATGACGCTCGCGGGATCGCCGTCTCCGACGCCGACCCCGCGGAGATCGGAAACGAGCACCGTCCCCTCTTCGCGCTTCGGCTCCGAGATGCGATGTTGCACGCCGACCGCTTCGCGCTCGGCCGACTTCGAGGCCATCTGCTCGTACAGTTCTTCCAGTTCCGACTTCTCGCGGAGCGCCGTGATCATCTTCGCGAACGAGCGTCCGAGAATCCCGACCTCGTCGGACGACTCGATGCTCGGCTTCACGTGATAGTCGCCGCCGGCGACTGCCTGCGCGACCCCGGCGAGGTCTTCGATCGGGCGGGTGACGCGCTTCGCAATCAGGAACGAGAAGAGGAACGCGAGCAGCAGCGCTCCGCCGCCGCCCCAGAGAAGCGTGTTCTCGATCTCTTTGAACGGCGCGAGCTCCCGATCGAGCGACCGGATGAAGACCGCGGCGCCGACGGTCTGATTGCCGGCGATCAGCGGTTCGCCGGTCATGACGTAGTCGCTCGACTCGATCTTGACGTTCGACGGCGCGATCGGCTTGCCGCTCTTGAAGATCTGATCGGTGCCGTGCATCTGCTGCATGCCGACGCTCGGCGCGTTGGAAGAACGTGTGAGGACGGGAGCTTTCGCCGCCGCGAACATGACGCCGGCGTTGGTGGAATCGGCGATCCGGTTTGCGAACGCCTCGTCGATCGCGTACGCGTTCAACAGGTACCCGAGCCGGACGTTGTTCGCCCCGACGGCGATCGGATGCACGGCGGCGTGATAGAGCTTGTTCTCGATCAGTACGACACCGGTGGTCGGTGGCACCGTCGCGTCTTCGAGCATGTCGCGGACGAGCGGAAGCTGGCGCGCCAGCTCGTCGGTGTGCGAGCCGACGGGCGCCGGCTGATCGGTGCGAACGGCAAGCCTCCCCTGTGCGTCGAACAGGATCATCAGGTCACTGCCGAGGGCGTCTTTGCGCTGGTTGAGCTGGTCGAGGAGGCTGACGTAGTCAGGGGCGGGGGGCGGCGCCGGCGTTGCGCCGGGAGCCGCGGGTTCGGGCGCAGGATTGAGACTCGTCTGCACGTAGGCCGCGAAGTTCGAGTCGCCGCCGAGGATCTCCGCGGCGAGCGCGAGACGTCCGAGGCGCTGATGCTCGAAGTCGCGGAACAGCTTCGCGGCGCTCGAGATCGATTTGTTGACGGTGGTGCGCGCGATCGCGTTCGCGCGCTGGATCGTGACGCCGATCGCGATGCCGACGACGATGACGATCAGCAGCGCCATGAGCGTGAAGAGTTTCAGCGCGAGCGGGAAGCGGGGACGCTCGACCGCGACCGCCTTCTTCTTCGGCTGGACGACCGGACCGGTGTCCGGCGTCGTTCCCGCCATCGTCTGCGCGCCTGCCGTCACTATCAGTACTCCCTCGAGTGCGGCGTCTCGTACGTCTTGCCGTACTTGTTCGAGTGCTGGCCCGCGCGGTATCCGCGCGCGTCGAGCACGAGCGCGAGCGGCGGTGTGCCGCCGCCGACGTCGATGGGTGTGCGTGCCGCGCCGGTCATTTCGTTCCAGGCGACCACCTCGTAGTGGCCGGCGGGAACGTCGGTGAGGCTGAAGTTTCCGTTCGCGTCGGTGAACGCGTAGTACGGCGTGTTCAGAACGTGGATCACCGACGACATGTTCGGGTGGACGTTGCAGTAGACGTTCACGACGCCGGGCGTGGTGAAGGTGTGCGACTTGCCGGCGCCGGCGCGGTAGAGACCGAGGTCGAACTGGTTTGGGCTGGAGAGCGAGAAGAGGTTGTGCGAGATCGGGTCTTCGTTCGGGAAGTTCACCGTCGACCCGACCGGGATGGCGAGCACGTGCGGGATCAGCACCTTCCCGCGGGTGATCATCGTGACGTTCACCGGAGCGGCTCTCCGAAGCGCTCTCGCGCCGGCCGCCGGCTCGAGCCACACCAAGGTCTCGTTCGTAACAGGCTTTTGACCTTTGTTCAGATTGAAGCTGACGCGGCCGGTCACGGGAGCGGCCGTGGCGGTGACAGCGAGCGCGAAGAGAGCGAACGCGCTGCCCGACTGCACCAGAAGTCGTTTCATATCAATAGTCTCCGGAGATCCGGCAGTTTAGCACAGCGTCCTCGGCCGGCGGCACGCCGATTGAAGTAGAGAGCGTCGTGAGAATTCCGGTTGTAATTTCGAGCGAAAAACGTATCCTATTTAACATGCTTCAAAAGCAACGGGTGGGCTGGGCTGGAATGGGCGGCCTCGCCACGCGTTTCTGAATCATACGATCCGGTGCGGCATCTGGCCGCATGTTCATTGATCTGAAGAGACGACAAGTTCCCGCTCCTCCCCTTCACCACGGGGCAGGCAAGGGGCGGTCGATCCGGTCCGCGGCGTCGGCGGGGTGAGTTACGGTACGTAACGTGACGCTTGCTGCGGGTCCGCCGGAAATTCATGGGGGAGGAGGTAACTGTTTTCAATGGATTGTTCTAAATCACCTGAGGGGGCTACGTCGTCGTAGCTTCCACCCCAAAGGGCGCCCGTCAAACGGCGCCCTTTTTCATTTCCCGCCAGATCCTTACAATCGGCAGCATGAGACGAGCGATCATCGCCTCGCTAGTGCTGCTCGCGGCTGGGACGGCAGGTGCTACGTCGTGCCCCGCCCTGACGCCACAAAACGTGTTCATCACGTTCACCAACGACTTGATGTGCTCGCCTCAGAATCCGTATTGCTATTTGGGACATCCGATCACGTTTGCGCCGGCAGCGTTCGGGTATCCCTTCGCGTGCAGCGCGAACGTCTTCACCTGGAACTTCGGCGACGGCACATCGGCGGTGGTCAATGCGCCAGCTCCCGTCACGCATACGTATCTCTCGGGTGGAGAGTATGACGTCACGCTGAAGATCGAGAATTCCACCGGATCGATCACGCTGCGCCAGGTGTTGTACACCGGCATCTACGATGTCTGGGGACTGCCGGCGACGTTCACCGCCGAACACCTGTCCGATTTCGAGGTGGCCTTTACTCCGTCATGGCCGGCCGGCATCACGAAGGCAACCTGGGACTTCGGCGACGGCACCCCTCCCTGGCCTTGGAATTCTCCAGCTCGAGTGACTCACAGCTACGCGACCGCGGGGCCGCATACCGTAACCTTGACGAGCGAGACCGCCCAGGGAGTGGTGATGTTCTACTCTCTCGAGATCGGCGCTTCCTCGCGCCGGCGCGCTGCGCGCCACTGACGGTCGCGCTGGTGCCTCGGGCCGGACTCGAACCGGCACGCCACTCTCGCGGCAGCGGATTTTAAGTCCGCAGCGTCTACCGATTCCGCCACCGAGGCAACGGAGTCAGCATACCGCGAGGCAGAATCACGCGGAAGCGGATGCGGCGCGCCGCGCTCTGCCCTCTGCGCTCTGAGTTTCGGCGATATCATTCGCCCGCCATGGCTACCGATACGATCGAAACGACCACCGGAGCGCCTCTCACGGTGCTCTCAGAAGAAGAACAGATGTTCCAGCAGAGCGTCCGCGAGTTCGCGGTCGAGCGGATTCGCCCGCTCGTCCATGACATGGACCGCGACGCGAAGATGGACCCCGATCTGATCCGCGAGTTCTTCGACCTCGGCGTCATGGGCATCGAAGTTCCGGACCAGTGGGGTGGCGCCGGATCGACGTTCTTCACGGCCGTTCTCGTGGTCGAAGAGCTCTCGCACGTCGACGCGTCATGCGGCGTGCTCGTCGACGTCCAGAACACGCTCGTCAACAACATCCTCCTCCGCTGGGGGAACGAAGACCAGAAGTCGAAGTACCTCGCCATGCTCTCGCGCGACACGGTCGGCGCGTATGCGCTCTCCGAGGCGGGATCGGGATCGGACGCCTTCGCACTCGCGACGAAGGCGGAAGACAAGGGCGATCACTGGGTGCTCAACGGTCAGAAACTATGGATCACCAACGCGGCCGAGGCGGGGGTGTTCGTCATCTTCGCGAACGCGAATCCGGACGCCGGGTACAAAGGGATCACGGCGTTCATCATCGAGCGCGACTTTCCCGGCTTCTCGGTCGGCAAGAAAGAAGACAAGCTTGGCATCCGCGCGTCGTCGACGTGCGAGCTGATCTTCGAAGACTGCCGCGTGCCGAAGGAGAATGTGGTCGGCGAGACCGGCAAGGGCTACAAAATCGCGATCGAGACGCTGAATGAAGGGCGCATCGGGATCGGCGCGCAGATGATCGGCGTGGCGCGCGGCGCGCTGGAGCACGCGATCGCGTACGTCAAGGAACGCAAGCAGTTCGGCCAGCGAGTCGCCGATTTCCAGGGAGTGCAGTTCCAGATCGCCGATGCTGCGACGCAGCTCGAAGCGGCGCGGCTGATGGTCTACAACGCGGCGCGGCTGAAAGACGCGAAGAAGCCGTTCGTCCGTGAGGCGGCCATGGCGAAGCTCTTCTCCTCCGCCGTGTGCGAGAGGGTCACGTCACTGGCCGTGCAGCTCTTCGGCGGAAACGGCTACACCAAGGAGTACCCGGTCGAGAAGTTCTGGCGCGACTCAAAGGTCGGACAGATCTACGAGGGGACGTCGAACATGCAGCTCCAGACGATCGCGAAGACGATCCTCACGGAGCGGCTGTAGCCGCGATTTCGGCAGGCCGGCACGCCCCTCATCCGGCGCTTCGCGCCACCTTCTCCCGCCGGGAGAAGGATTTGATGACATGACGCTTTCGTCCCTCTCCCGACGGGAGAGGGTGGCCGAAGGCCGGGTGAGGGGCGTGCAAGTCGCGAAACACGCCTGAACGCCTAAACAGTCACGCTGCGCGCATGTGAAGCGAGACTGTCACTCTGCGCGTCGTCACTGTACGGCTGCGTGCCGGGACTGTACGACTGCGCGCCGGGACTGTTCGGTTGCGCGCCTGGACTGTATGCATGCGGAGCCACGCTCCGCAGCCATACAGTCCCGCTCCGTAGCCATACAGTCCCGCCGTACAGCGGTACAGCATCGCCGCACGAGCCCGCAGTCCCGCTCCGCACGTGAACAGTCCTAACTCACGGCCCAACAGTCCCGACTCACGGCCCAACAGTCCCAACCCGCGGCCGAACAGTCCCAACCCGGATCGGAACAGTCCCGACCCGCGGCCGAACAGTCCCGACCCGCGGCTGAACAGTCTCAATCCGCAGCAGGAATGTCTCGCTGCCGGCGTGCGAGGCGCTGGAGGAAGTCGTACGCGAGTCCTCCGCTCGTTTTCCGGAGCGTGAGGAAGTAGACGGCGATGGCGACGGCGCCGCCGATCCAGGCGAGAGCGCCGAATTCGACGGGGTGCGGGAGGAACGGCCAGACGGTGAAGAGCAGCGCGCCGATGACGCCGACGAGCAGGAGGAGGATGCGCTGGGTCCGCGGGGCGTCGATGTCGCGGTTGCAGGTGAGCGTGACGGTCGCCTCGTGCTCGTCGTCAGGTGCCCAGGAAACTGTGCACTCCACTCCCCCACCGGTAGACACGCCGCGCCGGAGCGGAAGGACGAATCGGCGTGCGCGCTCCTGCCGCTCGGTGACCTCGCCGCCGTACAGCTCGACCTGGTCCTCGATCGCGTCCTCGATCCCCTCGAACGGGATGTGATCCTCGGTGAACGAGACCGGCTGAGGTTCGGTCATCCTCTCCTCCGCAGCCACTCCCGCCGGAGCGCGTTGTCTTCTTCTTCGATGTGCAGGCGGACCTCCGTTGCCCCGTCGTCCTTCAGTTCCAGGCGCCGTGTCATGACGCCGCCGTTGCGTGCGAAGACGACTTCGATCTCGTCGCCCGTCTTCGTTGCGTGCAGCGCATGCTCGACGTCGCCCGTCGAGTACACGCGCAAACCGTGAACGGCGAGTAGCTCGTCGTGCGGGAGAAGGTCGGCGGCCGCGCCACTGCTGCCGCTCGTCACGCTCTCGATCACGCCGTCCTTGACCTTCAGCCCGAGCGCCGACCGCTTGCGTTGCGTTTCGAAACGGACGCCGGCGCGGGCGAAGGCTTCCGCGTACGGCAGCGGCTCGACGCCGTCGATGTAGCGCGCGCAGAACGCGGGGTCGTCGACCACGCGCGCAACGGCGTCCTCGTCGAGAATCCGCTCGGCCCACAGCACGCGCATCACTTCGTCGAGCGACATCCCGCGAGCGCGCAGCGTCAGATCGAGCAGCGCCGCGACGACCTCTCCCTTCGTGTAGAACGAGTACCACGCATTGCCGCGGTCGTGCGGACGCGTCACGTCGTGCACCCAGCCGTCGAAGCTCGTCTGCGCGAGCGAAAGATGCGTCCGCGCATGCGACGACTCGAGCAGTTCGATCTCGTGCGCCAGGTGCCGCAGGTAGCGCTGCTCGCTCCAGTAGCCGCTCCGAGCGAGCGAGAGGTCGCCGTAGTACGACGTGATCCCCTCCATCGCCCACAGCAGCCGCGTCGGCGTCGGCGTCGTGTAGTCGTACGGCGCGAACGCCGCCGGCATCATCCGCTTCACGTTCCAGAGGTGGAAGAACTCGTGCGCCGCGAGCGAGAGGAAGTGCTCGTCGAAGTCAGGCGCTCCCCGCTTGACGGTCATGGAGCAGGAGTCTTCGTGCTCGACGCCGTGCCACCGGTCGCCGCCGTGGATGAGGAACCGGTACTCGCGCACCGGCAGCTCTCCGAAGACCGCGACCTGCTCGCGAACGATCCCCCGCATCGGCTCGACGAACCGCGCCGTATCGCATCCGACGGACATGAAGCGGATCGACGCGCCGCTCTCCTCGAACGACTCCTCCGTGAAGTCCCCTGCGATCGCCGGCGAGTCGATGAGGTGATCGTAGTTGCGCGCCCGGAGCTCTTTCCCATCGCGCGGAAGCTGACACGCGATCGGCCAGTCGGTATCGACGGCCAGCACGCATTCATCCGAACGCAGTCCGTCGACCCACATGAACAGATTCGATCCGTTGAAGTACGCCTCGGAGCGATCGAGGTAGCTCGACCCCGCGTCGAGCACGCCGGCCCAGTAGCGGTAACCGACCTCGACCTCCTCCCCGCTCCGCACATCGGCGCACCAGACGTTCGGCCCGAGCTTGTGCAGATTCGGCGTCCACTCCCGCACGTTCGCCGGGAAGTTCTGCAACTGGTACTTGCCGGGACGCCATGACGGCAGGATCAGCCGCGGCTGGTCGTGCGGTGCGACAAATCGAATGGCGATATCGAAAAGATGCTCGTTCGTATTGCGCCAGGAGAGGGCGTAGTGGATCAAGCAGCCGCGATGATAGTCACTCTCGTCCCGCGATGTTGTACTTCTGCATCTTCGACTTGAGCGTGTTGCGCGCAAGGCCGAGGCGGCGCGCGGCCTCGCGGATGCGTCCGCCGCAGGTGTCGAGGGCGCGTTCGATGAGCTGCTTGTCGACGCTGGCGAGCACCTCGTCGTACACGTCGCTCGTGATTTCGAGCCGTGCGAGGCTCGGATTCAGGAGCGACTGCGGCGAAGGAGGCGGTACGTCGGCGATGACGGCGTTCGCAGTTCCGCCGAAGAATCCGTAGAACTCGCTGCGCGTGATCGTGTCGCCGTTCGACATCACGATCGCGCGGTGGAGCGTCGCCTCCAGCTCGCGGATGTTTCCCGGCCAGTGGTAGTTCATGAAGAGATCGAGAATGCCCGGCTCGAGGCGCTTCGGCTCGACGCCGAGGTCCTTGGATATCTTGCGGATGAAATGCTCGACGAGGAGCGGAATGTCGTCCTTGCGCTCGCGGAGCGGCGGGAGCTGCAGCGGGATGATGTTGAGGCGGTAGTACAGATCTTCGCGAAACGAGTTGTCGTCGATCGCCTTCTCGATCTCGAGGTTCGTGGCCGCGATGATCTTGACGTCGGTCTTGATCGTCTGCGTGCCGCCGACGCGCTCGAACTCCTTGTCCTCGACGACGCGCAGCAGCTTCGCCTGCATCGCCAGCGACATCTTCCCGATCTCGTCGAGGAAGATCGTCCCGTTGTTCGCGAGCTCGAAGCGGCCGAGCTTGCGGCGATCGGCGCCGGTGAACGCCCCCTTCTCGTGGCCGAACAGCTCGCTCTCCAGGAGGGTCTCGGGGATGGCCGCGCAGTTGAGCGCCAGGAACGGCTCCCGGGCCCGGGGCCCGTGCTGGTAGATGGCCAGGGCGA
>DASXIH010000318.1:0-2517 GCA_036498125.1 Thermoanaerobaculia bacterium | reverse complement strand
GCCGTTCGCGACGATCGGTCTCGTCTGGAACAGCATGATGAGCATGGCGGGCGGCTGGTTCTTCCTCATGATCAACGAGTCGTTCATCCTCGGCCCGCGGGACTTCCGGCTGCCGGGCATCGGCTCGTACATGAGCGTCGCGGTCGCGAAGGGCGACGTGCGGGCGATGGTCTGGGCGATCTTCGCGATGGTCTTGATGATCGTCGTGCTCGATCAGCTCCTCTGGCGGCCCGTGGTCGTCTGGTCGCAGAAGTTCCGGGTCGAAGAGGGCGCCGAGGAGGTCTCGGCGTCGTCGTGGTTCTACGACTGGATCCGGCGATCGATGCTGATCGACTGGATCGAAGGACTGCTCCAGCGCGCGCGGGAACGGCGCCACGTCCGGCGTGCGGCGCGTGTTCCGAAGGCGGCGTTGCGGGAGTCGTCATCGTTCTTGTCGCTGGTGCTCTTTGGCGTGCTGATGGCGTTCCTCCTCTTCGGCGGCTGGCGGCTCTTCGCGCTGCTCCGGCAGCTTCCCTTTCGCGATTACCCGCCGATCCTCCGCGCGTGCGGCTGGACGCTGGGACGCGTGCTCCTCTCGACCGCGCTCGGAACGCTCTGGACGCTTCCGGCCGGCCTCGCGATCGGTCTCTCGCCGCGGCTCTCGCGCATCTTCCAGCCGGTCGTGCAGGTGGCGGCGTCGTTCCCGGCGCCGATGCTCTTCCCTCTCGTGATCGCCGCGCTTTCCGCCGCCGGTGTGTCGCTCGGGTGGGGGAGCGTGGTGCTCATGCTCCTCGGTACGCAGTGGTACATCCTCTTCAACGTGATCGCCGGAGCGATGGCGATTCCGTCCGACCTCCGTGAGGCGGCGCGCAGCTACCGCTTCGATCTAAAGCAGCGTTTCAAGACGCTCTACCTGCCGGGCGTGTTCCCCTACCTGGTGACCGGCTGGGTGACCGCGGCCGGCGGCGCATGGAACGCGAGCATCGTGGCGGAGATCATGAATTTCAAAGGCCGGCTCCTGACGACGAACGGCCTCGGCGCGCTGATCAGCCAGGCCGCCGAGCGCGCCGACTTCCCGCATCTGGCCGCCGGCGTGACGGTCATGGCGATCGTGGTGGTGCTGTTCAACCGGACTGTCTGGAAGCGGCTGAACCGCATGACGGAAGAGCGTTTCTCGCTCAGCAAATGAGGTGATGCGATGACGACGATGACCGAACCGACGACCGATGTCCTCTGCGAAGCGCGCGGCGTCTCACACGACTTCGTGATGCCGAACGGCTCGAAGCTGCGCGTGCTCGAAGACATCAACGTCGCGATCAAGCCGTTCGAGGTCGTGGCGCTCCTCGGCCCGTCGGGCTGCGGGAAGTCGACCATCCTTCGCATTCTCGCGGGACTCATCAAGCCGACCGAGGGGGAAGTGCTCTATCGCGGGAAGCGGGTCGACGGACTCACGCCCGGCGTCGGCATCGTCTTCCAGAGCTTCGCTCTCTACCCGTGGATGAGCGTGACCGAGAACGTCGACATCGTCCTGCAGGCAGCGGGGCTTCCGCCGGAAGAACGAAAAGACCGCGCGGAAAGCGCGATCCGCATGGTCGGTCTCGCCGGCTTCGAAGAGGCGTATCCGCGCGAGCTGTCGGGCGGCATGAAGCAGCGCCTCGGCATCGCGCGCGCGCTCTCCGTGAATCCGGAGTTCCTCTTCATGGACGAGCCGTTCAGCCACGTCGACGCGCTGACGGCCGAAGGCCTCCGCGCCGAGGTGCTCGATCTCTGGGCGCCGCAGGACTCGAATCCGTCGTCGATCCTGATGGTGAGCCACGACATCGACGAAGTGGTCTACATGGCCGACCGGATCGTCGTGCTGAGCAGCCATCCGGGCCGCGTGCGGACGATCGTCGAGAATCCGCTGCCGCGCCCGCGCGACACGCGCTCCCGCGCGTTCGAGGACCTCGTGTCGTATCTGCACGAGATCATTACCGGCACCGAAATGCCCGACGTGCCGAAGGCCGCGCGCGCCACGCGCATCGAGCCGCTGCCACGCACCTCGACCTCGGAAATCGTCGGCCTCCTCGAGTTCCTCGACTCCCAAGGCGGCGCCGACGACATCTTCGAGCTCGCCGCCGCGACGGACCACGAGTTCGGCCACATGATGGGCATCGTCAAAGCCGCCGAGATGCTCAACTTCGTCGACACCCCGAAGCAGGCCGTCGTTCTGACCGCCGAGGGAAAGCGCTTCGTGCAAGCCGAGACCGAGGACCGCAAAACGATCTGGCGCGATCAGCTCCTCAAGCTCCGCCTCTTCCAGGACGTCCGCGCGCTGCTCCAGCGCGAAGAGGGCGAAGCGAGCGGCGACCTCGTCCGAGAGATGATCATCATCGCCCTCCCCCGCGAAAAGTACGAGGAGATGTTCGAAACCATGGTGCGCTGGGCCCGTTTCGGAAACCTCTTCGCCTACGAAGACGACGCCGACCGCCTGTCGTTGCAATAGGTAGAAAAGGGGAGCGGACGTCTCGTCCGCTCATGCCGCGCGACAGCGCGGCT
>DASXIH010000317.1:0-9259 GCA_036498125.1 Thermoanaerobaculia bacterium | reverse complement strand
GTTGAGGGGAGGGGAAGAAAGGCCTGGCCCCCGCCCGCCGGGTGAACCGACGGGCGGGGGCCGGTATGACCCGCGGATTTACCCTTCGACCGGAATCCGCATCTTGTAGAACGAGCGCCAGACGAAGACGAGGGCGATCACGAGGAAGGTGAGGGAGAGGACGCGGGTGAGGGTTTCCTGGCCCGCCTTCGTCATCTCGACCGCGAGCTCGACGGCGAGGAGGCCGAAGAGGGTCGTGAACTTGATGATCGGGTTCATGGCGACCGAGGAGGTGTCCTTGAACGGATCGCCGACCGTGTCGCCGACGACCGTCGCGGCGTGGAGCGGCGTGCCCTTCTCCTTGAGCTCGACCTCGACGATCTTCTTCGCGTTGTCCCAGGCGCCACCGGCGTTCGCCATGAAGATCGCCTGGTAGAGGCCGAAGATCGCGATGGAGATGAGATAGCCGATGAAGAAGAACGGCTCGAAACAGGCGAAGGCCAGCGTGGCGAAGAAGACGGTGAGGAAGATGTTGAACATCCCCTTCTGCGCGTACTGCGTGCAGATGGCGACGACGCGCTTCGAGTCTTCGACGGATGCCTTTGCGACCTCCGCGTCGAGCTTGATGTTCGCCTTGATGAACTCGACCGCGCGGTAGGCGCCCGTCGAGACGGCCTGCGTCGCCGCGCCGGTAAACCAGTAGATCACCGCGCCGCCCATGATGAGGCCGAGGAGGAACTGCGGGTGGAGGATCGAGAGCTTGTCCATGTCCGTCGTGAGGCCGTTGGTGAGCATCACGATGATGGAGAAGATCATCGTCGTCGCGCCGACGACGGCCGTGCCGATGAGCACCGGCTTCGCGGTCGCCTTGAACGTGTTGCCGGCGCCGTCGTTGGCTTCGAGATAGTCCTTCGCTTTGCCGAACGTCGGGCGGAAGCCGAAGTCGCGGTTGATCTCTTCCTCGATGCCGGGGAGCGTCTCGATGGTCGAGAGCTCGAAGACCGACTGTGCGTTGTCGGTGACCGGGCCGTAGGAATCGACCGCAATCGTCACCGGCCCCATGCCGAGGAACCCGAACGCCACGAGGCCGAAGGAGAAGACCGGCGGGGCGAGCATCATGTTCGCGGGGAATCCGCCGCTGATCCAGGCGCCGACGCCCATGAGGATCACGATGGCGAAACCCATCCAGAACGCGCTGAAGTTGCCGGCGATGAAGCCTGCGAGGATGTTGAGCGACGCGCCGCCTTCGCGCGACGCGGTGACGACCTCGCGGACGTGGCGCGACTCGGTCGAGGTGAACGCCTTCACGAACTCGGGGATGATCGCACCGGCGAGCGTGCCGCAGGTGATGATCGCCGAGAGCTTCCACCACATCGACGGGTCGCCGCCGAGGGTCGGGATGAGGAGATGCGAGACCAGGAACGTGAGCGCGATCGAGATCAATGACGTCAGCCACACGAGGGACGTCAGCGGATGCTCGAAGTTGAAGTTCTCCGCGTCGCGGTACTTCGCCTTCGCGAACGCTTCGTTGATCCCGTAGGAGACGACCGAGGTGATGATCATGATCACGCGCATCGCGAAGATCCAGACCAGGAGCTGCGTCTGCACCGTCGTGTCGGCGACCGCCAGGAGGATGAACGTGATGAGCGCGACGCCGGTGACGCCGTATGTCTCGAAGCCGTCGGCGGTCGGGCCGACCGAGTCGCCGGCGTTGTCGCCGGTGCAGTCGGCGATGACGCCGGGGTTGCGCGCGTCATCTTCCTTGATGTTGAAGACGATCTTCATGAGGTCGGAGCCGATGTCGGCGATCTTGGTGAAGATGCCGCCCGCGATGCGGAGCGCCGCGGCGCCGAGCGACTCACCGATGGCGAAGCCGATGAAGCACGGCCCCGCGTAGTCGCGCGGAACGAACAGCAGGATGCAGAGCATGATCACGAGCTCGACGGAGATGAGCATCGTGCCGATCGACATGCCGGCCTTCAGCGGAATCTCGTAGGTCGGGAACGGCTTGCCGCGCAGCGACGCGAACGCGGAGCGCGAGTTCGCGAAGGTGTTGACGCGGATGCCGAACCACGCGACGCCGTAACTGCCGCCGATTCCGATGAGGCTGAAGACCAGGATCGTGACGACTTTCGCGACCTCGAAGTGCCGCAGGAAGCCGAAGTAGACGATCATGATCGCGCCGATGAAGACCTCCAGCAGCAGGATGAATTTGCCCTGCGTCGTCAGGTAGGTCTTGCACGTCTCGTAGATCAGCTCCGAGATCTCGCGCATCGAGCTGTGCACGGGAAGGTTCTTGAGCTGCATGAAGATGATGAGGCCGAACAGCATGCCGAGGACGCAGACGATGAGACCGAACGACAGCAGCGTCTGACCGCTGATGCCGAGGAAGCTGACGCTGTGCAGGTCCGGCAGCACGAGATTCGCCTCGGTGCGCGTTTCTTGTCCCATCGCGAGAGGCGCGAATGACACGACCAGCAAGGTCAGGATCAGCATTCGCGTGACCCAAGACTTCATAGTTCCTCCGTATTGAGTTGCTACAGGGTGTGCACCCGTCCCGTATAGGTTGGACTTCGGGCCAGGGCGCGCGATTCTACCCGGATTGCGGCTTCAGTGCGAAATGGCGACAATTCCATCTCTGCGTCAGCGCTCCCTCTCAATTGCCTGCGTCGTCGATCACCGCGTCGGCGGAGCCATCTCCGGATCGCGGATCTCCACTCCGTTCGCCAGTTACGACGCCTCCGTTCTCGAGGCGTTGTGCCGCCTCTACCGGCCGGTGCACCTGGTCCGCGCGTATCCCGACAGCACGCGCACGCTCGTCGAGCTGCGCTCCATCCGCCCCGACGTCGTCTTCAATCTGGCGTTTTCAGCCACTCCGCTCGAGGCGCCGTTCGCCGGCGCCCTCGGACTCCTCGGCATCCCGTTCACCGGCTCCGGCCCCGGCGCGATCGCTCTGGCGAACAACAAGGTGCGCTCACGCGCGCTGCTCCGAGCGAACGGCGTTCGCGTCCCGAACTTCGTGGCGCTCGATCCCGGAGCGAAGCCGCGGATCGGCTTCGCGCCGCCGTACATCGTGAAGCCGGTCGAATCGGCGGCGTCCGCCGGTGTGTATGCGGACAGCGTCGTGAAGAAGCGGTCGGGGGTCGGACGTCTCGCCGCGCGGATCTGGAAACGATTCGAGATGGCGGCGGTCTGCGATGAGTTCATCGTCGGCCGCGAGATCCGGGTCGGCGCGGTCGACGACGCGGCTGGAACGCCGCGCATGACCGGCATCGCCGAGTGGGGCTTCTCCGACGGGTGGGGGTTCAAGACGGAGGCGATCCGAAGCAATCCGCGCGTACGAACGGCGCAGCAGGTCACTCGGGCGCGGATAAAGATGACGCCGCAGATGACGCGGGAGCTTCAGCAGATGATTCGCGACTCGATGCGCATCCTCGGCGTCACCGGCTACGCCACGATGGACGTCCGCGTCGACGCCGAGGAGCGGATCTACGTGCTGGAGCTGAACTCGAACCCCGGCCTCTGGGCGGGCGGCGCGCTATGGGGCCGCCCGACCTTCGACACCAACATCCGCCGGATCGTCGAGTCAGCTCTGCGGTGAGCTGTTCGCGCGAATGTGGATCTCGACGCGGCGGTTGAGCTGGCGGCCTTCCGGCGTGTCGTTCGACGCCTTCGGCTGATCGGGGCCGAAGCCGATCGGGTGGATCTGCTGGCGGGGGACGCGTTGCGACTCGAGATAGTCGCCGACGGCGTCGGCGCGGCGCTGCGAGAGCGCCATGTTGTACTCGTGCGTCCCGATCGAGTCGGTGTGTCCCTCGATGTCGAAGATCTCATCGGGGTAGCGCGAGAAGTTTTCGGCGAGCTGGTTCAGCGTGGCGCGCGACTCCGGCCGGAGGTCGGAGGAGTTGAAGTCGTAGAGGATGTCGCTCGTGAGGCGGACGTCGATCTGGTTCTCGGACGGCCGCGTCACTTCGACGTTCGGGATCTGCTGCAGTTCTTTCTGCTGTTGATCCATCGAGTGTCCGGAGGCGCCGCCGATGGCAGCCCCAACCGCCGCGCCGACGACGGCGCCGGTGCGGGAGTTCCCGCCCTGGTTGCCGAGAATCGCGCCGACGATGGCGCCTGCCGCCGCTCCGACGGCAGCGCCACGTTTCGCCTTCGCGTTCGGATCGTTCGGATCCGTCGTGCTGCAGGCGGCGAGGAACAGCGCCGCCAGTAGAAGTACTGAAGTCTTGCGGATCATGACGACGTCATTATGCCTGGTTCGCGATGATGTGGATCTCGACGCGGCGATTCAGCTGACGGCCGTTCGCGCTGTTGTTCGTCGCGCGCGGATGCGACTCGCCGTAGCCGATCGAGTCGATGCGGGCGCCGCGGACGCCGAGGTTCTCGAGATAGTTCGAGACCGAGTCGGCGCGGCGCTCGGAGAGACGCTCGTTGTACGAAGCGCTGCCGACCGAGTCGGTGAAGCCTTCGACGCGGATCGTCGTGTTGGGGTAGCGGCCGAACACGCCCGCCATCTCGCGTAGCGACTCACGCGACGCGGAGCGCAGCGAAGCCGAGTTGAAGTCGAAGAGGACGTCGTTGCGGACCGTCACCTTCAGCTCGTTCCCGGAGGTGCGCGAAACGTCGACGCCGTTGATCTGCCGGAGCTCGCGCTCCTGCTTGTCCATCATCGCGCCGACGATGGCACCCGCCGCGCCGCCCGCGAGCGTTCCGACTACCGCCCCACGCTTCGCGCTGTGATGGCCGCGGTTGTTTCCGATGACTGCGCCGATGATCGCGCCGGCGGCGGCGCCGATCGCCGTTCCTGATTTCGCTTTCTGGTGGTCGTCCGTCGTCGTCTGCGCGAAAACCGGCGCAGCGAGCACGACCGTCAGGATCGTTGCAATGAGCTGTTTCATGAGTCTTCCTTCCCCTGTCACGCCGCTGGTGGGGTTCAATGGAGATGCCACGGTGTATCCTTCGGGGGCGTGAGCGACTCTTCCGAGATGGTCTCTGTCCTTCGCAACATGCTGCAGCATGGGGACTTATCGTTCCGTGATTTTGTCGAGGTCGCTCTTTATCACCCGGAGCACGGCTACTACACCAGAGAGCGGCATCCGGCCGGGAAAGAGGGTGATTTCGTCACCTCCCCGCACCTTTCGTCCGTTTTTGCGTTCACTTTGGGAAAACTAGTCCGGGAATTCATGAACCGCGTTGGGGACGACGTGTGCACCATCGTGGACATCGGATGCGGCGATGGGAGGCTCATCCGTGACCTTTCTGCGATCGGTGGAGCCCGGTACATCGGGGTCGACCGTACGTCCCCCGACTTCCGAACCATCGATGACATCCCGCGCGGCGGCGCGCACCTCATCCTCAGCAACGAATTGTTCGACGCCCTTCCGTTCGCGCGCCTCGTGAAACGGGGGGACGATCTGCACGAGCTATGGGTCGACGAGAATTTCGAGTGGACGGAGCATGAGGCGGAGCCGCGGTACGGCGACTACTTCGCGTCGCGCGGCATCGAGCTCGCCGACGGCCAGTTCGCCGACGTCTCGCTCGAGTGGGAGGCGCTCTACGCCGACATCGCGCGGATCGTCGACCGCGGCCTCATCGTCACCTTTGATTATGGCTACCCCGAGGAGAAGCTCTTCCACTCGCGCGCGCGGAGGTTCGGTACGGCCGCGGCCTACTCGCAACAACGCGTGACGCGCGACCTCCTCGCGAGCCCCGGCGAGCAGGATCTGACGGCGCACATCAACTTCACGGATCTCATCCGGGCAGGCGAGGCGCACGGCTTTTCCACCCGCTTTTTTGATCGCCAGGCGAAGTTTCTCCTCGCCCTCGGCGCCACCGAGCACGACCTCTTCCGGCCCGTCACCGACCTCGAAGAGGCCTCCATCGACTTGATGCAGCAACGCGACGAGGCCCGCCAGCTCGTTCTCCCGGACGGAATCGGCCACGACATCCGCGTTCTCGCGCAAGTCAAGTCGATGGGGGAGGATACGTGGTCCTTCGAGCGCGTTCTCTTTTGATTGACTCTTGAATCTCGGCGTTTACAATACCGGCGGTCTTTTCAAGATATATGGCCAACTACTCAGTGATTTTGGTGGCAGCGGTCATCGTCTTGTCCGTACCAATCCTGACGTTGTTCATTCTCGCGCCGATCTTCCGTGCTTCGCGCGCAAACAAAGTCAAACTCGAACCTTACGAGTGCGGCGTCCCGGCGACCTCCCTGGCGTTCGACCATCGCTTCTCGGTCCGCTACTTCCTGATCGCCGTGCTGTTCATCGTGTTCGACGTCGAGACGATCTTCCTCTTCCCCTGGGCGATCCGCTTCAAACAGCTTGGCTGGTTTGGGGCCGTTGAGATGGCGGTTTTCCTCGCGATTCTCCTGATCGGGTACTTCTACGCCTGGAAGCGGAAGGTCCTCACATGGGTTTGATCGAGGCTCGCTTCGACGAGAACGTCCTCACCACCACGGTCGATAAGTTTTTCAATTGGGCTCGCAAGTCGAGCCTTTGGCCGATGCAGTTCGGCCTCGCCTGCTGCGCCATCGAGATGATGGCGGTCCTCGACCCGCGGCATGACATGGCGCGTTTCGGTGCCGAGGTCTTCCGTGCGACACCGCGTCAGGCCGACCTGATGATCGTCAGCGGCACGGTGACCGAGAAGATGGCGCCGATCGTCCGCCGTCTCTGGGACCAGATGCCCGACCCGAAGTGGGTGATCGCGATGGGCTCGTGCGCGACGTGTGGCGGTCCGTACGACACGTACGCCGTGACGCAGGGCGTCGACCGCCTCATCCCGGTCGACGTCTACATCCCCGGCTGCCCGCCGCGCCCCGAGGCGCTGATCTGGGGGCTGATGGAGCTCCAGAAGAAGATCGAGAAGATGCACATCCTCCGTAAGGGGGGAGAGGCGTACGACTTTGCCCGCGCCGCCGTCCGCGATCAGATCCGGCCGACGCATGAAGGCCCGGCGCTCCGCGCGGAACAGGCGCAGCTCAAGCCCGCGCCGATCAGCGGCGTGAAGCGCGCCCCGGCAACGGAGAAGCCGAAGGCAGCACCACCGGCCCCGGCGGCGTCTTCGGCTTCGGCGCCTGAAACATCCGCCGCCGAGGTCGGCGGCGCTACATCGGTCATCGCGGAATCCGCCGTTGCCGAAGAAGCTCCGCCCACTCCCACCGGCCCCGCATTCCACAACGAAAACCTGACGTTGCCCGAGCGGATGGAGCTCGCGACCGGCGGCGACCTGAAGACGAAGCTCTTCGCCGCGATGGCCCAAACCGACTGCGGCGCCTGCGGCTGGGATTGCGAAGGCTACGGCGATGCGCTGGCGAGCGGTGAGACGAAAGACATCACTCTCTGCGTGCCGGGCGAAGAAGAGACGCTCGACGAGCTTAAGAAGCTCATGGCCGAGGCAGGGAAGGAGTTCGAGGGTTGAGCGTAACGCCTTCCAAGCGGGACGCGAACGACATCAAGAGCGATCCGCTCGTCGCGAACGCCGTCTCGAAGGCGCCCGACGCCTACACCGATGCGAAGGAGTTCGCCGGCGAGATCACCCTCATCGTCGATGCCGCCCGCATCGTCGAAGTGGCGCAGACCTTCAAGAACGACGGTTGGAACTACCTCGTCGACCTCGCGGGCATCGACTACTCGAAGTACCCCGGTCACACCGGCCCCCGTTTCGGCGTCTCGTACGTCCTCTATTCATTCTCGAGAAACCAGCGCGTTCGTCTCCGCGCGCTCACCGACGAGAAGCTCCCGTCGGTCTCCTCGGTTTGGAAGACCGCCAACTGGCACGAGCGCGAGACGTACGACATGTTCGGGATCATCTTCGAAGGCCACCCGAACCTCGAGCGCATCCTGATGTGGGAAGGCTTCAACGGCTTCCCGCTGCGCAAAGACTTTCCCATCCGCGGCATCGACACCGGCGCGCGCATCTACCCCGAGGTCTTTCCGGAGGGGGGAGGGCCGAAGGCGGGATCGACTGGCAAGGACGTGAAAGACGTCAACGTCCATCAAGGGGACTGGACGCGGTACGGCCTGTGGCCACCCGCGCAGATCGCCGGCGGTGAGAAGAAAGCCGCCCCCGCGCCGGAGCTCGCGGGCATCGTCGCCGACACCGCGAAGCCGACCGAAGACGCGCCGTGGCACGACCCCGACAAGCCGCTCACCGACCGGATGGAGCTCGCGAAGGCCGGCTCTCTCAAGGACAAGCTCTTCGCCGCCATGGCGCAGACCGACTGCACCGCCTGCGGCTGGGACTGCGAAGGTTACGCGGAGGCGATCGCCAAAGGCGAGACGAAGGACCTCACCCTCTGCGTTCCCGGCGAGGACGAGACGGAGTCGATGCTGGTCAAGCTCGTGGCTGCCGGAGGAAAGGTCTAGATGTTCGACGTCCACGAGATGGAGATCAACTTCGGCCCGCAGCATCCGTCGACGCACGGCGTGCTCCGGGTGCTGTTGAGAGTCGACGGCGAACGGATCGTCGACGCGAAGCCGATCATCGGCTACCTCCACCGCGGTACCGAGAAGCTCTTCGAAAACATGAACTATCCGCAGTGCGTCCCGCACACGGATCGCATGGACTACGTCGCCGCGGCGACGAACAACCTCGGCTTCGTCGAGGCGGTCGAAAAGCTTCTCGGCGTCACGGCGCAGATCCCGAGGCGCGCGCAGCTCATGCGCGTGATCCTCTCGGAGCTGCAGCGCATCTCGTCGCATCTTCTGTGGCTCGCCACGCACGCCATCGACATCGGCGCGATGACGCCGTTCTTCTACTGCTTCCGCGAGCGCGAGCAGGTCCTCGACCTCTTCGAGAGCTATTGCGGCGCGCGTCTGACGCTCAACTGCATGCGCATCGGCGGCATGCCGGACGACCTGCCCGACGGCTGGCTCGACGATCTCGAGCGCTTCGCCGGCATCTTCGACGCCGCGGTCGACGAGTACGAGTCGTTGCTGACGAACAACCGCATCTGGAAGCGCCGAACGGTCGGCATCGGCGTCCTGTCACCCGAGGAGGCGATCGAGTGGGGGATCACCGGCCCGCCGCTGCGCGGCTCGGGCGTCGAGTGGGACCTCCGCCGCGCGCAGCCGTACGAGTGCTATCCCGAGTTGCAGTTCGAAGTCCCGATCGGCAAGAACGGCGATACCTACGACCGCTACCTCGTCCGCATGGAAGAGATGCGGCAGTCGAACCGCATCCTCAAACAGTGCATCCCGCTGATCAAAGAGACTCCCGCGGGCGACATCAAGGCGAAAATCTCGCGCGTCGTCCGTCCGCCGGAAGG
>DASXIH010000316.1:0-5349 GCA_036498125.1 Thermoanaerobaculia bacterium | reverse complement strand
CCGTTCCTCGACGATTTCTACAAGGACCGGCGGGGGGCGGCCTTCCGCTGCCAGCTCTTCTTCCTGCTGTCGCGCTTCGACCAGCAGCGGTCGATCTCGCAGCGCGACCTCTTCACGGTGCTGATCATCGCGGACTACAGTTTCCCGAAGGACAAGATCTTCGCGTACCTGACGCTCGAAGACTCCGAGCTGTTGATCTACAACCGGCTCTACGACCTCCTCTACGAGAGCGTGCCGAAGCCGGACCTGGTGATTTACCTGCAGGGGAACCTTGATACACTCTTGAAGCGCATCAAGAAGCGCGGGCGGGCATACGAGAAATCGATCTCGCCACAATATTTGCAAGAGCTCAGCGAGGCGTACTCGCATTACTTTTACCGGTACGACGAGACGCCATTGCTGGTAGTGAACACGAACGAAATCGATTTCGTGAATACCCCGGACCACTTCGATCAGCTCATCGAGCAGATTCGAAGCGCGAAAAAAGGAACGCAGTACTACGTGCCGCTTGGATCCTGAGTTCACGGACCGAGACGGAGGGAAGATGAAGAACAAAGTCACGGTCCCCGCGATCCGCGCCATGAAGTCCCGCCAGCGGATCGGCATGCTCACGGCGTACGACTATCCGTCAGCGAAGATCTCGGACGCCGCGGGTGCCGACATCCTTCTCGTCGGCGACTCGCTCGGCATGGTCGTCCTCGGCTATCCCGACACGCTCAGCGTCACGGTCGACGACATCCTCCACCACACGCGAGCGGTCGTCCGCGGAACGCAGCGCGCGCTCGTGGTCGCCGACATGCCGTATCTCTCGTACCACGTCTCGATCGAGGAGTCGGTCCGCAACGCCGGCCGCTTCATCCAGGCGGGCGCCCATGCGGTGAAGGTCGAGGGGGGCAAGGCGTCGCGTATCAAGACGATCGGCGCGATGCTCGACGCCGAGATCCCGGTCATGGGACACATCGGCCTCACGCCGCAGTCGGTCAATGCATTCGGCGGATTCAAGCTGCAGGGGAAAGAGGCGGACGACGCGCGGCGGCTGATCGACGAAGCGCTCGCGCTGGAGCACGCCGGCTGTTTCTCGCTCGTCCTCGAATGCGTCCCCGCCGAGCTGGCGGTGTTCATCACCGAGCGGCTCACGATTCCGACGATCGGCATCGGCGCAGGCGTCCGGTGCGACGGCCAGGTTCTCGTCTATCACGACGTTCTCGGTCTCTACGACGGCCACACCCCGAAGTTCGTCCGCAAGTACGCGCACGCGGCCGCCGATCTGCAGAACGCGCTCACGCAATTCCTCGGCGACGTCCGCGACGGAAGCTTCCCGAATGACGCCGAGTCGTTCCACGGCGCGAGCGAGGAAGAGCTGAAGCGGCTGTACGGCCAGCCGGAAGAGAGCGGCGCGGTCGTGGTGGAGATGCCGAAGGCGAATTGAGGGGTTGCGAGGTTGCGAAGTGTCGAGGTTCCGACTCGCCGACCACGCAACCTCGTAACCGCGAAACCAAGACGTGATCATCGCGCGGACCATTCAAGAGACGCGGCATGCCATTTCCGCCGTGCGCGTCCAAGGCAACACAATCGGCTTCGTGCCGACGATGGGGTTTCTCCACGAAGGGCACCGGTCGCTGATCGACGCGGCGCGCGAGAACGGAGCCGATTTCGTCGTCGTCTCGATCTTCGTGAATCCGACGCAGTTCGGGCCGAACGAGGACTTCGAGCGGTATCCGCGCGACGAGGCGAAGGATCGCGGACTGCTCGAGTCGCGCAACGTCGATCTGCTCTTCCTGCCGGCGGTCGACGTCATGTACCCGCCCGGCTCGCAGACGATGGTGCGCGTCGGCGGCGTCGCGAAGCCGCTGGAAGGGGAGCGGCGGCCGGGGCACTTCGACGGAGTGGCAACGGTCGTGCTGAAGCTGTTCGACATCGTGCAGCCCGACCTCGCCGTCTTCGGCCGCAAGGATGCGCAGCAGTGCGCCGTCATCGAGCGGATGGTGCGCGACCTCGACGTTCCGGTGCGCCTCGTCTTCGGCGAAACGATGCGCGAGCCGGACGGCCTCGCGATGTCGTCGCGTAACAGTTACCTCTCGCCCGATCAGCGCGCGCTCGCGCCGGTGCTGCAGCGCGCGTTGCGCGCGGGCGAGCGTGAGCTGGCGTCGCGGAACGTCGAATGGGTCGAAGCGGCGATGCGCGATGCGGCGAAAGGGGTCGACGTCGACTACCTCGCGCTCGTCGACCCAGAGACGTTCGAAGCTCCGGCGGACTTCGATCGCGACCTCCTCCTCGCCGGAGCCGTGCGGATCGGCAAGACGCGGCTGATCGACAACATCCGCGTGCCGCGGCGCCGATGATCTCCCTCGCGCGCTCGATCATCCGCGGTGCGACGGTGACGCACGGCGACGCCCGCGATGCGCTGCGGCTCGACCCCGTGCTCCTCCGCTCGGCCGAAATCCGGCCCTTCGAGGAGGTCGAGATCGTCAACCTCACGACCGGCACGCGCCTTCGTACATGGGTCGAGGAAGCGGCCGAGGCGAGCGGCGAAGTGCATGCGCCCGGCGCCCGCGCCGGCGACCACATCACGATCGCCGCCTACACCCTGCTGCACGAAGGACAGACGCTCGCGCACAAGATGAAGGTCGTGAGCGTCGACCCCACCAATCGCGTGGTCGCAATTACGGAATAGCCTCAGTGTCCCGTACGCACGAAGTCGATGAAGCCGCGCTCGACGTCAACGCCGATCAGCTTCACCTTCACGCGTTGCCCGATGTCGGCGCCCTCGGCTCCGTGAACGAGCTTCCCCTCGACCGGCGGATGGAAAACGCGCACCCACGTCCCCTTTGGTCCTGAGCCGGTGACGATCCCGTCGTAGTGCTCGCCGATCTTGTCGGCCAACAGGCAGGCCGCGGCCGACTTCCGCACTTGGCGCTCCACTTTGTTCGCCGCATCCTCCTGCTCCGTGCAGTGCTGTGCGAGCTGCGCCAGCTCGTCGCGCGTGTAGGGCGGCTGCGTCTTTGCGAGCACCGCCTTCACCATCCGGTGCGTGATCAGGTCGGGGTACCGGCGGTTCGGCGCGGTGGAGTGCGTGTAGTCCTTCACCGCGAGGCCGAAGTGTCCGATCGGCGTCTCGCCCGGAGTCTCCACGACGTATTCGCCGGCGCCCATCGCCTTCACGATCGCGAGTGAGAGATCGGGGAAGCGGAGCGGATCGGCCTTGTGCTGCCGCACGAGGAACGCCTCGAGTGCCTCGGCGTCCGGCTCGCCCGGCAGGCGCTCGCCATGCTCTTCGGCGATCTTCTCGATGCGGTCCCACCGCTCCGGCGAGCGGACGACGCGGCGAAGGCTCGGCAGCTTGTTCGACGCGAGATAGCGCGCCGTGACGCCGTTCGCCGCGATCATGAAGTCCTCGATCAGGTTCTTCGCGTTGTTGCGCGCCTCCGCCTGGAGGTCGACCACCTGGCCGTTCTTCATCACGGCGCGCGGCTCGATCGTCTCGAGGTCGAGCGCGCCGTGCTGGTGCCGCAGCTCGCGCATCGCATCCGCGATCTTGTCCTGCAGCTTCAGGTTTTCGGCGAGCCCTTTGATTTTCGTGATCTTCTCGGGCGGCTCGGCTTTCCCCTCGAGCCACATCCCGACGGCGTTGTACGCGAGCTGCGCTTTGTTGTGGACGCGCGCGCGGTAGACGTCGCCGCTCTGCACTTCGCCATCCTTCGAGACGATGATCTCGATGACGATCGCCTCGCGTTCCACGTTCTCGTTGAGCGACGTCAGGTCGGTGGAGAGTTTCTCCGGCAGCATCGGGAAGATGCGCGCCGCGGTGTAGACCGACGTCGTGTTGTGCCGTGCGTGATCGTCGATGGGCGTGCCCTTTTTGACGATCGCGTCGACATCGGCGACCGCCACGAGCGCGCGCACAGTTCCGTTGCTCAATTCCTCGGCGACCGTGAGCTGGTCGAGATCGCGGGAGTCGTCGTTGTCGATCGAGCACCAGAGGAGATCGCGCATGTCGCGGATGCTTCCGTCCGTCTCGGCAGCCGCCTTCCTGATTCCGACAAGCTGTTTCTGCACCGCGTCGGGGAAATCCGGCTCCAGGCCGCGGTCGATCATCGCCTGATGCGCGAGCTCGTCGAGCATCTCGTGTTGGTTGCACTGGCGTGGGTCGCGCTGCATCGTCATGCGGCTGAGGATGACAGAATCGTGCCGTGAATGTCGCGCGCGCCGGCGACCGGGCTCTGCTGATCGACGTCGGCGACGTCCCCGCGCGCGAGCTGCATGCGTACGCCGCCGCGGCGCGAAACGAGCCGGGCGTGATCGCGTGTACGCCGGGGCAGCGGTCGCTCTTCGTCGTGTTCGATCACGAGCCGTCGCTCGACTTCGCGCTCCGCGCGGCCGATGTGGCGTTCACGCCGCGCGTACATGAGGTCGAAGTCCGCTTCGACGGCGAAGACTTCGCCGAGTTTCTCGCGCACGCGCGCATCGGTCGCGACGAGTTCCTACGCCGGATCCCTCGCCTGACCGCGCGCTACCTCGGGTTCCGCGGCGGCTGGGCCTATCTCGACGGCTGGCCGCGCGAATGGGCGATGCCGCGGCGCGCCACGTCGAGGCCGGTCAAGCGCGGCAGCTTCGCGGTCGCTGGCGCGGTCGCCGGCTTCTACACGATCGACACGCCGGGCGGCTGGAACCTTCTTGGGCGCACCGACAGGCCGCTCGACATCGCGCCGGGCGATGAGATCGTGATTGTCCCGACCGAGCGCGAGATGGACCTGCCGCCGGTCCTCGAAACACCATCGCCGCCCGACATCGGCGCCACGTTCACCGGCAACTTCGCGACGATCGTGACGAAGCCGTTCGACCCGGAGCTGGCCGCCGCCGCGAACCGGCTCGTGGGGAACCGCTACGACGCGCCGCTCCTCGAGTGCGCCATGGTTGGTCCGAACGTCCGGCTCCAGAAGCGAAGCGTGGTCGCCTGGACGGGAGCGGAAAGCGATCTCGCGCGAACATTCGAGGCCGAGGGTGAGATCAACGTCGGAAGAATCCGGAAGGGCCTGCGCGGATGGCTGGCGATCGGCAGCACCAAGAGAGAAGCATCGCTGCCGAATCGCACGGACCGCCTCAACATCCGCGTGCTCCCAGGCCCGCACGAAACGCCGCTGCGAACCATCGAGTGCGAGGTCACGCCGCAGCTCAATCGCGTCGGCATTCGTCTGAGACCGGTCGCGCCGCTGAACCTGCAGGCGCCGGCGGATCTGCCGTCGTGCGGCATGCAGTTCGGCACGATCCAGCTCCACCCGGACGGCTCACTCGTCGCGATGGGACCGGACCACCCGGTCACCGGGGGATACCTGCAGCCGCTGACGGTCG
>DASXIH010000315.1:0-9710 GCA_036498125.1 Thermoanaerobaculia bacterium | reverse complement strand
CGACTCGCTCGAGACGCTGGAGAAGAAGTACCTCACCCGCTCCGCCCTCAGCATCGCGACCGACCTGCAGAACCTCCTGACCAGCAACACCCAGCAGCTCACGAAGATCGCGGGAAGTGTCCGGGTGCTGAAGACGGCGCTACCTCCCGGGACTGATCCTTTCACGCATTCGTCCGCCAGCGGCTGGATCCAGGACTACATCACGTCCGACAGCGACTTTCTCGCCCTCCGCGTCCTCAACACCGCGGGACAGGGCGCCGAGGCGAAGCCGGCAAAGCTCGAAGCGTCGGTGATGCAGGAGATGAATCTCGCGCTGGAGGCGGCGAAGCACGGCCAGCAGTTCACCGGGACATTCCAGACGCTGCAGTCAGTGAACCAGCCGGCGGTCGTCGTGGGCGTGCCGGTGATCGACAACGGCCAGGTGATCGGCGTCGTGGAAGGGCTGATCTCGCTCCGCCGCATCGCGGACCGCATCCGTGAGGAGGGCCGCGGCGATGACACGGCGTTCCTCGTGGACCGCAACGGCCGCGTGCTGCTGCACAGCGAGGCGGCCGTCGAAGTGCAGCATCCCGACGTCTCTTCGCTCCAGGTCGTGAAGGAGTTCGAGAAGACGCCGGTCCGCCTCACAGAGACGTATCGCGATCCGGACGGGAAGACGGTCCTCGGCACGGTGATGCCGGTCGGCCATCCCGACTGGGGCGTGGTCGTGCAGAAGCCGGAGGAGCGCGCGTACGTCTCGGTCGACAAGATGATCCGCGCCACGCTGATGTGGGGCGGCATCGCGCTCGCCCTCGCGATCATCGTCTCGATCGTCTTCGCGTCCGGGATCGTCCGGCCGATCGGCGTGCTGGTCGAAGGGGCGCGCGAGATCGCGGCGGGCAATTACCAGAAGCGCGTCGACCTCAAAACGCACAACGAGATCGGCGAGCTGGCCGAGAACTTCAACTCGATGTCTGGGGCGATTCAGAACGCCGTCGAGCAGCTCAAGAAGTCGGCGCACGAGAACCACCTGCTGTTCATCAACTCCGTCCGCATGCTCGCGGCGGCGATCGACGCGAAGGATCCGTACACGCGCGGCCACTCGGAGCGCGTCGCCCGCTACTCGATCGCCATCGGCAAGAACCTCGGTCTGCCGGAGAAGGAGATGCGGAACCTCCGCGTCAGCTCGCTGCTGCACGACGTCGGGAAGATCGGCATCGACGACCGCATCCTCCGCAAGCCGGGCGCGCTCAGCGACGACGAGTTCGAGGTGATGAAGCAGCATCCCAACAAGGGAGCCGCGATCATGAGCGGCGTCGCGCAATTGATCGACGTCATCCCCGGCATGAAGTACCACCACGAGAAGTGGGGTGGCGGCGGGTATCCCGACAGTCTCGAAGGCGAGGCCATCCCGATGCAGGCCCGCATCGTCGCGATCGCCGATACGTTCGACGCGATGACGACGAACCGGCCGTACCAGAAGGCGATGGAGCTCGGGTACGTGGTCGAGAAGATCAAGAGCTTCGCCGGCACGCGCTTCGACCCGAAGGTGGTGGAGGCGTTCGTCAACGCCGTCGCCCGCGGCGACATCACGATCGAAGAGCAGGTCCGCGGCGCGGCGTGAGAACTGCGGCGCTGGCAGTGATCGTCTGCTTCTGTGTGGCGCCGGCAATCTTGCCGGCGATCTCGGCGGCTCCCGCCGGCAGGATTGCCGGCGCCACACAGAATCCAGTCTGCGACCGGATCATCTGGGAGATCACGCACGGGCAGTACGCGCGGGCGCTGACGCAGCTCGACGGCGCGCCGACGAATGGCGGTTCCGAGGCCTCGCGCGCGAATCTGCGCGGTTTGACGCGGATGCTCGCCGGTGACACGAAGCGCTCGATCACTGACTTCGATACCGCGCTGGAGCTCGAACCGTCGATGGCCGAGGCGCGCTTCAATCGCGCCGTAGCGCTGCTGAAGCTCGGCGAGTATGCACCGGCGTCGAAGGAGCTCGCGACCATTTATTCGGGCACCTCGCCGCTTCGCGCACGCGCCGCGTATCACGAGGCGCTGGCTCTCGATGCGATGCAGAAGCCTGCCGAAGCGGAGGCGTGGCTCGCGCGGGCGCTGGAGGCCGATCCGCAGCTCGACGACGCGCTGTTCTACTCCGGCGTGTTGAAGGAGCGCCGGGGCGATCTGCAGGCGGCGGGGCGCGCGTACAAGGCATACCTCGACCGGCACCCCGACTCGGTCGGCGCGATGCTGCGGTTCGGCGTCTGCGCGCAGCGCGACGGCGAGATCGATACGGCGAAGGCGTATCTCGAACGCGTCATCAAGGCATCGCCCGATTCGGCGGAGGCGGCCGAGGCACGAAAGTTCCTCGTCATGTGGGAGTGATGTTCCGAAACGTCCTGCAAGCGCTCGTCGCCTCGACCCCCGGCGCCATCGGCGCACTCTTCCTCGACTGGGAGGGGGAGGCGGTGGAAGTCGTCGGCGATCGTCCGCTCGATGCCGACGAGCACGGCCTGAAGATCACCGGCGCCTACCAGGGCATCTTCCTCACCCAGCTCCGCGACGTCTGCTCCCGCGTGGACGCCGGCCGGCCGCACCGTTTCAAGATCGACTTCGAAACGACGCGCGTCTTCTCCTGCGACCTCAAGGACGGCTACTACCTCGTCCTTGTCGTCGACACGACCGCGAACGAAGCCGTCGCTTGGCGCGCGTTGGACGGCTGCCGCGAGCAACTGATGCCCGAGATCTAGTCACTAGTAACTAGTAACTAGTGACTAGTAACTAGTTACTAGTCCTGGTCCAGCACTTCGAGGCTCGAGAGAATCCCCTCGATCCGGTCGCGGATCTCGCTGCGCTCGCGGGTGAAGCGGTCGTGCTCCTCTTCGAGCGACGAGAGGCGTTCGCCGGCGGCATCCTGATCGCGGAGCTTCGATTCGGCTTCGTCGAGGCGCGACTTCAAGGCATCGCGCTCCCGTCGCAGATCGTTGATCGTCGCGATGGCGCGTTCGACGCGTTCGCTGAGGCGGGCGAGGATCTCCCCTTCTTCCGTTCCGGCGAGGGCGAGCTGTTCTTCTTTTGTCTTTTTCATAGCACTTTCACCGGCAGCAGATCGGCAACGCGCGACGCGACGTTCTGATGGATCTCTGCGATCTCATCCTGCGTCAGCGAGCGGTCGAATGCCTGATACCACATGCCGAGGGTGGTCTTGATGGTGTCCGGATCGGGAGTGAAGCGGTCGCGCAGTCCCACTTCATGGAGGAACGGCGCGTCGAGCGAGCGGATCGTCTCGATGATGCGTTGGTATTCGAGGTCGCGGCCGTGCGTCAGCGCGAGAATCATCGGCACGCCGGGGAAGCGCGCGACCTGCGCCATCTTCCACTCGCCCGTTGCGCCGAGTAGCGCCTCGATGTCGAGCTCCGCGCCGAGGACGTCGCCTTTGATGCCGAAGCGCTGCAGAATCGGCTGCGCGATGAAGCCCAGCGTCGCGACGTGTTTGTCGCCGTGACGCGCGACCGCACGTTTGCCCTTCTGCAGCCACTCGTCGTCGCCCGCCGAGTAGTCGAGCGAGACGTGGAACTTGAGGGCGATCTGGTCGACGATGCCTTTGATGTCGAAGAAGTCGTAGTCGCCGAACATCACGGCGGCGGCACGATGGCGCTCGCGCACCACATCACCGTCGCGGTGGTACGTGCGGCCGACCTCGAAGAGCGCACCGTCGCGCGTGCCGTACGAGCGGTTGAACGCGACGCTCTCCAGCAGACCGGGGATCATCGTCAGCCGCATCGCGGCGATGTTCTCCGAGAGCGCGTTGGTGATCGCGATCTGCGCCTCGGACGTGAAGAGCGCGTTGAAGTCGCCGGCGAAGAACGAGTAGTTGATCGACTCCGCCATCCCGCAACCGACGAGGATGCGGCGGATCTCGTCCTCCGCCTCTTTCGCGGGATTCACGCGGATGTCGCCCGTCGTGACGCGCGGGAGCGCGGCGGGGACGTTGTTCAGGCCGAAGAAGCGGAGCACCTCTTCGACAAGGTCCATCTCTTCGTGGATGTCGCCGCGGTACGTCGGCACGGTGACCCGGACGCCGTCGTGTACCGGCTCCGCACCGAAGCCGAGGCGCCGGAAGAGGTCGAGCGCGTAGCCCACACCGACCGCACCGGCCGACTGCTCGTGCAACTTCGCGGTCCGCAGCGTCAGCGTCTTCGGCTCGATCTTCCGCGCGACGACGTCGATCGCCGGCATTTCCGGCGTGCCGCCCGCGAGGCCGACGACCAGATCGCCGGCGAGCGTGACGGCAATCAGCGTGTCGTTCGGATCGACCCGGCGCTCGAAACGGTACGACGCGTCGGTCTTCACTCCGAGGCGCCGCGCGGTGCGGCGGATCATCGAAGGCTCGAACCAGGCGCATTCGAGGAGGATGTCCTTCGTCGCATTTGTGATCTCGGAGTTCTCGCCGCCGATCACGCCACCGAGGCCGATCGCTTTATTCGCGTCGGCAATGACGCAGGTCTCGTGGTCGAGCTTCCGGTTCTCATTGTCGAGGCTGCGCATCGACTCCCCGTCCTTGCCGGCGCGGACGATGATCGTCTCGCCGCCGACCTTCGCGAGGTCGTAGGCGTGCAGCGGATGGCCGAGCGCCATCATCACGTAGTTGGTGACGTCGACGACGTTGTTGATCGGCCGGAGGCCGACCGCCTCCAACCGCCGCTGGATGCGCTCCGGCGAAGGTTTGATGGCGACGCCGCGGATGACGTAGCCGCTGAAGCGCGCGCACATCTCCGGCGCGTCGATGCGGACTCTGACGCTCCCCTCGGTCGTCGTCTCGCCCTCGAACCGCGGCGCGCTGCGCAGCTCGCGCCCGAAGGCAGCGGCCAGCTCGCGCGCCATGCCGAGATGCGACATGGCGTCGACGCGGTTCGTCGTGATCTCGAGGTCGAACACGGTGTCGTCGCCGTGTCTCTCGACCGACTCGATCGCATGGCCGATCTCGGTAAAGCGGCGCTCGAGGTCGGCGTCACTGATGTCCGAGAGATCGACGTAATCGCTGATCCAGTCGCGGGAGAGTTTCATCGGGGGCGGGATTGTAACGTGTCAGAACCGCACGCGGGATAGCATCCCGGCCGCGGCGTCGTGCGGATTGTTGCGCTTCTGTACGACCTCATCGAGCATCGCCTCGTAATTCGCCGTGCTGGCGAGGAGGCGCTCCATGAATTTCTCCTTCAGCATCGTCTCGATGCGTATCCGCACGCGCTCGCGGTTGCGGCGATCGAGCTCGCCGCTGCTCTTCAGGTAATCGAGATGTTTCTCGATCGACGCGTCGAGCTCGACGATTCCTTCGCCTTTCGATGCGACGGTCTTCACGATCGGCGGAATGTAGTCGCCGTGCTCCTCGACGAGCGACATCATCATCGTCACCTCGGTGACCGTCTTGTCGGCGCCCGGGCGATCGGCTTTGTTGACGACGAAGATGTCGCCGATCTCCATGATCCCCGCCTTGATCGCCTGAATGTCGTCCCCCATCCCCGGAACGAGGATCACGAGATTCGTCTGGACCGTGCGAACGACTTCGACCTCGTCCTGCCCCACTCCGACCGTCTCGACCAGCACCACGTCGAAGCCGCTCGCATCGAGGACGTCGACGACGTCGTTGGTGGCGCGAGCGAGGCCGCCGAGGAAGCCGCGCGTCGCCATCGAGCGGATGAAGACGCCGCGGTCCGTGTAGAGGTCGGACATCCGGATGCGATCGCCGAGAATCGCACCGCCGGTGAACGGCGACGTCGGATCGACCGCGATGATGCCGACGCGCTTTCCCTGCGCGCGGTAATGCTTCGCCATCGAGGCGACGAGCGTCGACTTCCCTGCCCCCGGCGAGCCGGTGATGCCGATGATCCGCGCGCCGCCGGTCGACGGGTACAACTCCGCGAGCAGCCGCTCGGCCTCGGGGTCGTCGCGCTCGACGAGCGAGATCGCTTTCGCCAGCGCGCGGTAACGGCCGGCAAGGACGCCGGCGGAGAGAACGCTCATGACTACGAGAGCAGGTTCCTCGCGATCACCATCCTCTGAATCTCGCTCGTGCCTTCGCCGATGGTGCACAGCTTCACGTCACGGTAGTACTTCTCCGCCGGGAACTCTTTGATGAACCCGTAGCCGCCGAAGATCTGCACGCCCTTCTCCGTCGCGCGCACGGCCACCTCGGACGCATACAGCTTCGCCATCGCCGAGGCCTGCGTGACGCGTTCGCCGGCGTCCTTCATCGTGGCGGCGCGGTAGCAGAGAAGCCGTGCGGCATCGGTTTCAGTCGCCATGTCGGCGAGCATAAACTGGATCGCCTGGAACTGCGCGATCGCCTGCCCGAACGCGGTGCGCTGCTTTGCGTAGTCGCGCGCCGCCTCGTAAGCGCCGCGCGCGATTCCGACGGCGAGCGCGCCGATCGAGATGCGGCCGCCGTCGAGCACCTTCATCGCGTCGATGAAGCCGTATCCGATCTTGCCGAGGACGTTGCCGTCGGGGACGCGGCAGTCTTCGAGGACCAGCTCGGCCGTGTCGCTGACACGCATCCCGAGCTTGTTCTCCTTCTTGCCGGCGCGGATGCCCTTGCGGTCCATCTCGATCGCGAATGCGGTGATGCCGTGCTTCTGGTCCTGACGATCGGTCACGGCGAGGACGACCGAGAGGTCGGCGTAGGTCGCGTTGGTGATGAAGTTCTTCGTCCCGTTCAGCACCCACTCGTTGCCGTCTTTGACGGCGATGGTGCGCATGCCGGAAGCGTCGCTGCCGGAGCCGGGCTCGGTCAGTCCCCACGCGCCGATCCATTCGCCGGACGTCTGCTTCGGGAGCCACTTCTTCTTCTGTTCGTCATTGCCCGCGTGGTAGGTGTGGCCGGTGCACAAGGAATTGTGCGCCGCGACGGAGAGCGCGAAGCCGCTGTCGATGACGCCGAGCTCCTCGACGACGTTGACGTAGTCGACGTACGAGAGGCCGCCGCCGCCGTACTCCTCCGGAATCGTGACGCCGAGGAGCCCGAGCTCACCGGCTTTCTTGAACGTGTCGACGGGGAAATGCTGCGCCTCGTCCCATTCGGCAAGATGAGGCTTGATGTCGCTGGTGGCGAAGTCGCGCACCATTTCCTGAATCTGTTTCTGGTCATCGGAAAGGCGAAAGTCCATGGGCCGAATCCTAGCGCATCCCGGTCCGGGTAGAATGACGGCATGAAGGTCCGTCACCTCGCTGTAGCACTGCTGCTCGTCCCCTCTCTCGCCTTCGCGCAACAGACGCACGCGAAAGCGGCGGCTCCGGCGCAGAACGGCAAAGGCTTCCGCTCGGAGTTCACCGCCGATCTCGACGAGGTGCAGGACAAGATCACGAAGCTCGCGGCGGCCGTTCCGGCGGAGAAGTACGCGTGGCGGCCCGGCGACGGCGTGCGCTCGATCAGCGAGGTCTACATGCACATCGCCGGCGGGAACTACTTCCTCGCGACGTTCGTGAACGTCCAGCCGCCGTCGACCATGCCGAAGGACATCGAGAAGATCACCGACAAGAAGCTCGTCCTCACGGAACTGCAGAAGTCGTTCGACCACCTGCGGATGGTGATGAAGAACACGCCCGACGCCGACTTCGACAAGCAGGTGATGCTCTTCGGCAAACCGACCACCGAGCGCGCCGTCTTCGCCACGATCCTCAACCACCTCCACGAGCACCTCGGCCAGTCGATCGCGTACGCGCGGATGAACGGCGTCGTGCCGCCCTGGAGCGGGAACTAGCGGCGGTAGTCCGTCGCGTACTCCGGAACAGGGATCCCGTTGCGGAGCCGTTCGTCGGAGATTGGGGACTGCGGCGTGAGGCGCAGGGGGATGACGCCGGCCCAGATGTCGAGGGCGTAGTCCTCTTCGTCGTCGGCGGGGCCGCCGGTGCGGATCTTGGCGGAGGCTTCCTCGATCGGCATGCCGAGTACGAGGGTCTTGCGAAGCTCGACCTCGTTCGGCGGACGGACGTCGGCGGAGCGGCCGCGGCAGACGTGTTCGACGAGGAGGTCGAGGGCGCGGAGCTTCTCGTCGCCGGTCACCTCGCGCGCGGTCCCGAAGATCACGGCGGAGCGGTAGTTCATCGAGTGGTGGAACGCCGAGCGCGCCATCACGAGGCCATCGAGGAGCGTGACCGTGGCGCAGGCGCGGACGCCGTTCTTCAGGTTCCGGAGAAATCCGGCCGCGGGCGAGCCGTGGAAGTAAAGCGTCTCGCCATCGCGCCAGTGGATGGTGGGGATGACGACCGGCGCCTCGCCCATCACGAAGCCAACGTGGCAGATGAGCGCCTCGTCGAGGATGGCGTGGACGGTCTCGGCGTCGTATCGCGCCCGCTCGGGAAGGCGGCGGACGGTGGTGCGTTCGGTTTGCAGTACGCTCATTGTTCTAGTACAATCTCCGTCTGTGTTAGCACAAAAGTACATGAGCGGCGATACCGCGGTCAAGATCGCCGCGTCAGTCGAGACGGCGATCGCCCGCGGCAACCTGGGCTCCGGCGAGCGCCTGCCGGTGGTCCGCGATGCCGCGGCGATGCTCGGCGTCAGCCCGGCGACGGTCGCCGCGGCGTACCGCGCCATGCAGCAGCGCGGCGTGATCGTTTCCGACGGCCGCCGCGGGACACGCGTCCGGCCGGCGGCTCCCGTCTCCGCGCCCCCTCCCCCGCCGCTTGCCAGCGGCATTCGCGATCGGGCGTCCGGCAATCCCGACCTCGACCTGCTGCCGAAGGCATTCGATCAGCGGCCGTACCGCGACGAGTTGAACGACCCCCGCCTGCTCGATGCGGCGCGCACGCAATTCGAGAAGGACGCCGTCCCGGCGGCGCACCTGGCGATCGTCAGCGGCGCGCTCGATGGCGTGGAGCGGGTGCTGCGCGAGCACCTCCGTCCCGGAGATCGCGTGGCCGTCGAAGATCCGTGCTTCACAGGTGTGCTCGACCTCCTCGCCTCACTGGCGCTCGTGCCCGTCCCCGTTCCCGTCGATGACGAGGGTCTTCTGCCCGAGCCGCTACGCCGCGCGCTGAAGCCCGCGCAGGCGCTGATCGTGACGCCACGAGCACAGAACCCGACCGGCGCTGCGATCACACCGAAACGCGCGCGCGCCCTCCGGAACGTGCTTGCGGCTTTCCCGCAGACGCTCGTGATGGAAGACGATCACGCCGGGCCGGTCGCGGGCGCGCCGTACATCACGCTCGTGCAGGGACGCGAGCGGTGGGCGGTCGTCCGTTCCCTCTCCAAGTCACTCGGCCCCGACCTCCGCGTGGCGCTGCTTGCCGGCGACGCCTCGACGATTGCACGCGTCGAGGGACGGCAATCGCTCGGCATCCGCTGGGTGAGTCACATCCTGCAGCGCATCGCCGCCGACCTGCTCCAGGGCCGCAGCACGCAAAGACTCCTCGCCCGCGCCGAGAAAACGTACCGAGAACGCCGCGAGACGCTCCTCCGCGAGCTCGCAAAACGCGGCATCGCCGCTCACGGCGTCTCCGGCCTCAACGTCTGGATCCCGGTCGCCCATGAATCCGCCGTCGCCCAGTCGCTCCTCGGCCGCGGCTGGGCGGTGAACGCCGGCGAGCGCTATCGCATCGCCAGCGGCCCCGCGATCCGGGTCACGATCGCGAAGCTGGAGGCTCGCGATGCCGTTCGTTTCGCCGATGACCTGGCGTCGGTGCTACGGGGATCGACGACGCGCTCGGCGTAGGGGAGCGGACGTCTCGTCCGCTCA
>DASXIH010000314.1:0-1613 GCA_036498125.1 Thermoanaerobaculia bacterium | reverse complement strand
CTCACGAGGGCGTGACGCGGTAGGCGTCGAACACGCCTTCCAGATGGCGCAGCGCGTTCAGCAGCGAACGTAGAGCCTTCACGTCGCCGAGCTCAGCCGTGTACCAGTTCTTCGCAAGCTGATCTTCAACCACACCGCCGTAGCTGACGATGTTCGCACCGTGCTCAGCGAATGTGCGCGCAACGTCTTCAAGCAGGCGCGGGCGATCCCACGAATCGACCGCGAGTGCGACGCGGAAGCTCTTGTCGGCGGTGCCACCCTCCCACGCCACCGGCGTGAATCGCTCCGGGTTGCGCTTCAACGCGCGCACGTTCGGACAGTCATCGCGGTGAATCGTGATGCCGCGGCCAAGTGAGATGTAGCCGACGATCGAGTCGCCGGGAACCGGTGTGCAGCACTTCGCCATCCGGACAAGCACGTCCTCGACGCCTTGCACCGCGACCCCGAGCTCGGAGCCACCGACCGCCTCGCGCGCCTTCGGCGTCTTGACGACCGGCGCCTCCTCCGCAACCTGGTCGGTCTTCAGGCGCTGGATGACCTTGTTGACGATCCCGCCGGCCTGCAGCTTCCCGGAGCCGAGCGCGAGATAGAAGTCTTCCGCCTTTTTGAAGCCCGAGTCGCGGATGACTTGCGCCAGCGTCGCCGAGCCACGCAACTTCGCGTACGGCAGCTTCTGCGCCTTCAGCGCCTGCTCGAGCGCCTCGCGGCCCTTCTGCTCGGTCTCCTCACGGGTCTCGCGCGAGTACCACTGCCGGATCTTGTTTCGCGCGCGCGAGCTCTTCGCGAGCGACATCCAGTCGCGCGACGGGCCTCGTCCCTGCTTCGACGTGAGGATCTCGACGAAGTCGCCGTTCTTCAGGACGTAGTGGAGCGGGACGATTCGTCCATTCACCTTCGCGCCGACAGTGCGGTGACCGACGTCGGTGTGAACGGCATACGCGAAATCGATCGGTGTCGCTCCTGCGGGCAGTGTCTTCACCTGGCCCTTCGGCGTGAAGACATGCACCTCCTCGTCGAAGAGGTCGGTGCGGAACGTTTTCATGAATTCGCGCGGATCGGCTTCGTCGGTCGTGCCTTCGTCCATCAACTGACGCACCCAGGCGACCCACTCGGCGTCCTTCTCCTTCTTGCCGCGCTTGTACAGCCAGTGCGCCGCGATGCCGAACTCGGCCGTCTCGTGCATCTCGCGCGTCCGCACCTGGATCTCGAGCGGCCGGCCCTGCGGACCGATCACCGTCGTGTGCAGCGCGCGATAGCCGTTGAACTTCGGCATCGCAACGAAGTCCTTGAAACGGCCGGGCATCGGCTTCCACAGCGAATGGATCAGGCCGAGCGCGCCGTAGCAATCGCGCGTTCCCTCATCGGCGCCGCGCTCGACGATGACGCGCATCGCCGTCAGGTCGTAGATCTCGTTGAACTCGCGACCCTTCTTGACCATCTTGTCGTAGATGGAATAGAAGTGCTTCGCGCGTCCTGAGATCTCCGCCGGGATGTCGACCTTGTCGAGCTCCTTCTGCAAGACCATCGACGCTTCGCGGACGTGCTCTTCGCGATCGGCGCGACGCTCGGCGACCATCTGCTTGATCTCTTCGTACTTGCGCGGATGCAGCGTC
>DASXIH010000313.1:0-2548 GCA_036498125.1 Thermoanaerobaculia bacterium | reverse complement strand
CAATACCCGAAGACGGTGTTCGTCACGACATCCGGCAGCGCCGTCGCGCCGAACGTCTCGTCGATGCGCTTCCAGCTCGAGGAGGCGACATACCTCCTCGGCATCATCGCCGCGCGTGAGTCGAAGACCGGCAAGGCGGGTCTCGTCGGCGGGATCAAGCTGCCGTCGATCGATTCCACGTTCATCGCGTTCAAGGCGGGTGCGAAGTCGGTGAATCCGAACTTCGAGGTGAAGGAGATCTACACCGGCAATTTCGATGACGTCGGCGCCGCGAAGGTCGCGACGCTCTCACTCATCAATGCCGGCTGCGACTTCGTCTTCCATCAGGCCAACGAGGCGGGCCGCGGGGTGTTCCAAGCGTGCCAGGAGCGGAAGGTCCGTTGCTTCGGCTCGAACAAGAATCAGAACGACATGGCGCCCGACGTGATTGTCGCCTCGGCGGTGCTCGACGTCCCGGCGGCCTTCGTCTACATGGCGCACCTCGTCCACGATCACAAGTTCACGCCGCACGTCTACAACCTCGGACAAAACGAGGGGATCGTCTCGCTGGTCTGGAACGACAAGCTGAAGCCGGCGCTCAAGCCGGATACCGTCGCCGAGGTCGAGCGGGTACAGAAGGACATCCGGAGCGGAAAGGTGATCGTCCCGAAGGGCTTCTGATTGCTGCAGATATCGCATGCCGCGAAGTCGTTCGGCGCGAACCGCGCGGTCGACGACGTCTCGCTGACCATCGACGCCGGCCAGATCGTCGGCCTCGCCGGCGAGAACGGCGCCGGCAAGACCACGCTCATGCGGATCGTCGCGGGCGAGCTGAATGCGGACGCCGGCACGGTCGAGTTCGAGGGCCGGATCGGATTCGTTCACCAGCACTTCATGCTGGTGGACGACTTCACGATCGCGGAGAACCTCGCGCTCGCCACGAGGACTTCCGCTCGGGACGCCGAAGCGATCATTGCATCGACCGGCATCGCGCTGGCGAACGTCGAGCGGCGCGCGGGTGACCTTGCGGTCGGCGAGAAGGCGAAGCTGGAGCTGATCAAAGCGATTGCACGCGAGCCGTCGCTGCTGATCCTCGACGAACCGACCTCGGTGCTCACGCCGTACGAGTCGGAAGAGCTGTTCACGGTGATGCGAGCCCTCGCGGCGAAAGGGACGGCGATCGTCTTCATCACGCACAAGATCCGCGAGGTGACGGCGGTCGCCACACGCGTCGTCGTCATGCGCCGCGGCTCAATCGTCGCCGATTCGCCGTCCATGAACGCCGAGGAGATCGCGGCGGCAATGATTGAACGTAGGACGGGCTTCAGCCCGTCCGGGCGGGCTGAAGCCCGTCCTACGTCGCGCGGCGAAATCCTCGCCATCGTCGGCGTCGCCGGCAACGGCCAGCGCGAGCTCGCGGAACAGTTCCTCCACACCCACCCGCGTGCCCGCATCGGATTCATCCCGGAGGATCGAACGCACGACGGCATCGTCGCGGAAATGTCGATCGCCGAGAACATCGCCCTCACGCGCGAAAACTGGCGCGACGCGATGCGCCACGCGCCCGCGCTCATCGACCTCTATTCGATCAAGGCGCAAAGCGCGAGGCAGCCGGCGGGCTCGCTCTCCGGCGGCAACCAGCAGAAAGTCATCCTGGCGCGGGAGCTGGACGGCGAGCCGGAGCGGATCGTCGCCTCGGAGCCGACGCGCGGTCTCGACCTGGAGTCGACGCGCTCCGTACGCGAGCAGCTCCGCGAGGCCGCGGAGCGCGGTGCGCAGATCGTTCTCATCACGTCCGATCTCGACGAGGCCTTCGAGCTCGCCGACGATATCCAGGTCATCTACCGCGGCGCCCTGAGCGACCGCATGACGCCCGCCGTCGCCGCCGAGCGTGTGGCGAAACTGATGGCAGGACTGCAGTGAAGCGGATCGCCTTCGGCATCGCCGCGGCGGCGATCTCGATCGGCCTCCTCGCGGCGATCGGCGCGCTGTTCGGACATCGCGATCTTCTTTCGATCCTGATCGGCGGCTCGATCGGCTCGCCGTTCGCGCTGGAAGGAACGCTGCTGAAGTCGATCCCTCTGCTGCTGACCGGGCTGGCGGTCGTAATCGCGTTCCGCGCCGGAGTCTGGAACATCGGCGGTGAAGGGCAGTTCATCGCCGGCGCGCTCGCGGCGTTCGTCGCATCGCCCTACGGAATCGCGGCTGCGCTCATCGCCTCGCTCCTCGCCGGCGCATTCTGGGCGTCGATCGCGTCGCTTCTCCGCATCTGGCGCAACGCTCCAGAGGTGCTGACGACGATCCTGCTGAATTTCGTGGCGATCCATCTGCTCGGCTGGTGCGTGAACGGACCGCTCCAGGAGCCGAGCCGCATGTATCCGCAGACCGATGCGGCAGCCGTCGCGCTTCCGCTCCTCGGCGCGAGCGATCTTCACGCCGGAATCGTGCTCGCGCTGCTCGCCGGGTTCGCGAGTTGGTGGCTCATCTATCGGACGAAGGAGGGGCTGCGGCTCCGCGCCACGGGGTACAACGCGAACGCCGCGCGGACCGCGGGAGTGAACGTGAATGC
>DASXIH010000312.1:0-7349 GCA_036498125.1 Thermoanaerobaculia bacterium | reverse complement strand
CTGGAGCCGCTGATCTTCGCCAAGCAGTACCTGATCCTCGCCCCATCCGCGATCGTCTTCGTGGCTGCGCTCTCCATCGTCTTCGAGTCGATACCGTTCCTCTCCGGTCGGTTCGGCGACGTCGTCTATTTCATCTTCTGGGTAGGATCACTCGGCGTCGTCGCGAGCTCGATGGAGCAAGGCAAGGCCGGCGTTCTTCGCTACTTCGACTTCTCTGCCTTCGGTTACCTGTTCGAAGAGACGAAGCGGACGTACCACACGAACAGCATGTCGATCGGGCAGAGCCCCTTTGACGGGAGCGTGCCGCCGCGCATCATCGACGGCCTGCATCTCGCCGGCGGCGAGTGGGTCACGCGCATTTCGTCGACGCTCATGCCGCTCCTGGTCCTCGGCATCGCGTTGCTCTTCTTCCACCGCTTCGATCCGGCGCGCGTGCGCGCGCACACCGCACGGAACGGCAAGTGGATGCAGCGCCTGAACGCGATCGCGAAGCCGTTCACGTTCCCGCTGACGATGCTCACCCGTCCCCTTAGGGGGAGCGCGATCCTCGCCGACGCGCGTACGTCCATCGCCGCGGTGCCGCTGGCTGCTATCGCATTCATCGGAATCGCGATCGCGACGCTCGCGGGCGGCCACGATGCCCTCCTGATCGGGATCGCGCCGGCCGCCGTCTTCATCGCCGACATCGCCTCGCGCGAGCGCCGCGCCGGCACCACCGCCCTCGTCTACGCCGCTCCGCGTCTCCGCGAACGTTTCGTCTTCTGGAAGCTCGGCAGCTCCATCGTTGTCGCCACCCTCATCCTCGCCGCGCCGGTGGTCCACACCGCGATCACGCGTCCGGGATCGCTCGTCGCGCTCCTCGTCGGCATCGCCTTCCTCTGCGCCGCCGCCACCTCCCTCGGCATCATCAGCTCCAACCCGAAGACTTTCGTCGTTCTCTTCCTCAGCTACTGGTACCTCGTCGTCAATGACAAAGGCCAAACCGCCTACTTCGACTTCGCCGGCTTCTACAAGACGACGCCCGCATGGGTGACGCTGATCTATGCAGGTTTGTCGGTCGCCTTCGTCGCGGCCGCAGAGGGTGTACATCGCGCGCGATTGCGGGAGTGACTCAGCTACACTCGCGCTCGAATGGCGCTCCCCAAAGTCTCCCTCACGACCAAGATCTTCATCGGCCTCATCGCCGGCATCCTCCTCGGCTGGCTCGAGCCTCAGTGGGGTGTGGCCGTCCGGCCGCTGTCGCTCCTCTTCCTGAACCTCATCAAGTCGATCATCGCGCCGCTGATCTTCGCGACGCTCGTCATCGGCATCGCTGGAACTGGGGACATCCGGCAGGTCGGCCGCATCGGCGTGAAGTCGCTCCTCTACTTCGAGATCGTCACGACCTTCGCGCTCTTCATCGGCCTCGGCGCAGTCAACCTGACCAAGCCGGGGGAAGGCGTCTCTCTCGCCGGCGTCCATCGCGAGGACGACAAAGCGACGCTCGCGGATCGCGCGAAGAAACTCGCCGCCGACGCGAGCGCAGCCGCCGCTAAGGGCGACGCGAACACCGCCGCGGCCAAAGCGTCCGCAGCAGCCGATGCTGTCAGCAGAGGCCTCACCGCTCCGGACCCTCCGGCCAAGCCGCAGAAATTCGGCGACATCGTCGCCCACCTCTCTCCGGCGTCGATCATGAAGGCGATGGCAGACGGCGACGTCCTGCAGATCGTCATCTTCTCCGTCATCTTCGCGCTCGCCGTCACCAGCATCGGCGAGCGGGCGCGGCCCATCATCCACTGGTGCGAGTCGCTCGCCGACATCATGTTCCGCTTCACCGAGTTCGTCATGAAGATGGCTCCGATCGGCGTCGGCGCCGCGATGGCGAACACCATCGGCCACAGCGGACTGAAAGTTCTCAAGAACCTCGGCATGCTGGTCGGCACTCTCTACGGATCGTTGGTCGTCTTTGCCCTGTTCGTGCTTCTACCGGTCGCGCTTCTCGCACGCGTCCCCCTGCGCGACTTCCTCAACGCCGTGAAAGAGCCGGCGACGATCGCGTTCGCGACGACCTCCTCGGAGTCGGCACTTCCGAAGGCGATGGAGAACATGGAACGCCTCGGCGTCCCGCGCCGCATCGTCGGCTTCGTCCTTCCGACCGGCTACAGCTTCAACCTCGATGGCACGACGCTCTACCTTGCGCTCGCCTCGATCTTCGTGGCGCAGGCCGCGGGCGTGAACCTGAGCTGGCCGCAGCAGATCGTCATGATGCTGACGCTCATGCTGACGTCGAAAGGTGTCGCCGGCGTGCCGCGCGCGTCGCTCGTCATCCTCCTCGGCACGCTCGCCTCGTTCAATCTGCCGGCCGAGGGCGTCATCGTCATCCTGGGTGTGGACGAGCTCATGGACATGGCGCGCACATGCGTCAACGTCGTTGGCAACTGCCTCGCTACGGTCGTGGTCGCACGATGGGAAGGCGCCTTCCGAGGACCGGAGTGGGTCGGCGAAGAAGCGGAACTGGAACAGGTGACGGGTCAGCCCGCCATCGTCACCTAATGCGCTCACCTTTTGCACGAAATGCAAGGCATGAAGAACCATGTCCTTGCGATTTGCACGCTCATTCTTGCGATGTCGTGCGCGAGCGGATCGAGCGACAACGCACCTCCCATCGGGATCGAGGTGCGACCCCTCGGTCTCGCCTCCGACATCCTCTACTTCCCAGGACCGATGGCGCTGCGGTTTGCGGTAGCGGTCACCAATCCGACCAACGAGCCGGTCACGATGACGTCGTTGCGTTTGCAGAACGTCGGCCCCGGAGCGTTCAGCCTGCGCAGCGGCAGCGTCCCGGTGAACCGCACGGTCGGACCCGGTCAGACAGAAACGTTCACGGTCTCAGCGTGGGGCTACTCGCGCGGCGGATACCTGCGCGCCGAGGAGCCGGTGACCCTCCGGGCGATCGGCGACTTCCGCAGCCCGAGCCACAACACGTTCATCAAGATGGTGAACGAAAACCTCGTGCCCTGATCGGGCTCCTTGCGGCACTCGTTTTCATCCTCGCGCTGCCGGTCCGCGCCGATGATGACCTGATCAACCCCGATCGTCCCGGCATCGCCGACGGCAGCCAGACGATCGGGCGCGGCACGTTCCAGCTGGAGACCGGCATCGACCGTCAGCAGGGCGACAACGCCTTCCCGACGCTGCTCCGCTACGGCCTCTCGAAGAACTTCGAGGCGCGCCTCGAAAGCGACAGCGCGCTCACGCATCCGCTCCTCGGTTTCAAGTGGCACTTTGCCGGCGCGCCGTCCCTCGGCGTCATCGTCCGCGCCGGCGAGCAGCATGAAGGCGACGTTCGCCTCGCCGCAGACATCAACCTCGGCGAGAAGTGGTCGCTCAACCCGAACATCGGCGTCAACCGAGACCGCGGCGCTCTCGGCGCGCTGACCATTCAATACAACGTCACGCAGAGAGCGAACGTCTTCATCGACGGCGGTTACGACACGAGCCAGCTCCTCCTCGACGCCGGCGGCGCCTGGATCATCGGCCGCAACACCCAACTCGATGCCAGCATCACCTGGGGTGCGCGGGGCGCAGGCGTCCCGAACGTCGTCTACTCGGCCGGGATCAGCCGGCGGTTCTAGGGAAGGACTGACGTCCGGACGCATTTCCCTACTTTCGTAGCCGGCGTCACCGTTCGTTGTCACGGCCGTTGGTACACTTGAATCACTGTGTGGCGCGGCCCCGTCATCAGAGCCTTTCTAGTCGCGGCGTTCCTGCCGGCGGCCTTCGGCCATCTTGCGGCATTGCCCGCGGATCGCGCCATCTCGCAGTACGTCCGGCGTGCCTGGACCGTGGAGCAGGGGTGGCCGCACGGCACGATCCGCGGTCTGGCTCAAACCGCGGACGGCTACCTGTGGCTGGCCACGTACGAGGGACTCATCCGCTTCAATGGTGAGCAGTTCGAGATCTTCGACAAAAGCACCAGCCCCGGCCTGATCAGCAACAGCATCACCACCCTCTGCCGCGGACGCGACGACACTCTCTGGCTGGGAACACTGGCCGGTGTCGTCCGCGAAAAGGGCGGCCGATTCGAGAACATCGCCCTTCCCGGCGGAGCCGACGTCGTCAACGCCATCGCCGCCGCCGAAGATGGCTCGATCTGGGTCGGCACCCTGGCCGGCAGAGTCATTCGCATCGTCAACGGGCGCGCGGAGACAGTTGCTCTGCCGTTGCCCCACGGTCCCGTGAACGCGTTGGCGACGGTGGGCGGCACCACGTGGATCGGCACCGGGCGCGGCCTCGCACGGATCGGCGGTGGCCGGACGCAGACCTGGACCGCGGCCAACGGACTGTCGAGCGAAACGATCGTGTCGCTGCTTGTCGACAGCAACGGTGACGGCGATGCCGTCTTCGTGGGCACTGCCGTCGGACTCGACCGGATCGCCGGTGGCAATGTGACCCGCATCGGCGGACTTCCCCCCGATCAGGTCACCGCCCTGCGCCGCGACCGCGACAACAACCTCTGGATCGGAACGTACAGCAACGGCGTCGTGCGCCTGAGCGACGATGGCCGTCTCGCCCGCTACGGCCTTGCCCAAGGCGTCCTGAATCCGACCGTGCGGGCCATCTTCGAGGATGACGAGGGGAGCCTTTGGATCGGAACCAACGCCGGCGTCGAACAGCTCCGCGTGGGCGCCTTCATCACCTGGAGCAGGCGAGACGGGCTCGCGGACCCGTTCGCGCGCGTCATCTTCGAAGACCGTGACGGCGTGTTGTGGGTCGGGACCGCCAATGGTCTCAGCCGGTGGGAGCACGGCGAATGGCGGCCGGTCGACGACGCCCGGCTGGCGCGCATCCTCTCCATCGCGCAGACCAAGGATGGCGCGCTCTGGTTCGGCACGACCAACGGCGTGTATCGCGTTCTCGGCGGCAAGACCACGCTCATCAGCACGGCGCAGGGGCTGTCCAGCAACACCGTCCGCGCCATTCACCAGGACCGCCGCGGCGACATATGGATTGCCACCGACTTCGGACTCAATCGCATCCGGCCCGACGGCGCGGTCGAGAGCTTCGCCGGCCGCGGCGGCCTAGGCACCGACTACGCGATGGCGATCGCCGAGGGACGCGACGGACGCATTTGGGTCGCCACGGGCGGAGGGCTCGCCGAATTCGACGGCACCTCGTTCCGGCTGCACAGCGCGCCTCGCGAGCTTCCGTCGAACCGGTTGTTCGCTCTCGACGTCGATACCGACGGAACCGTCTGGATCACCACGGACGCCGACGGATTGGTGCGCTATCGCAACGGCAAGTCGAGCGTCATCACCACGCGCAACGGCCTGCCTACCGACAAGATCCTTTCGCTAGTCGACGACGAGAAAGGCAACCTCTGGTTCGGCACTGCGCGGGGCGCGTTCGTGAGCTCGAAGCGCAATCTGAATGCGGTCGCGGACGGAAAGTCCCCGACTCTCGACGCTCCTCTGTTCGACGAGAACGACGGCCTCGGCAGCCGGCAGTGCAACGGCATTTCAAATCCCGCTGCGCTCCGCACGCGCGACGGCCGCATCTGGTTCGTGACCGCGAACGGCGTTTCCGCGCTGACCAACGCTCGTACGCCGGAGCTGCCGCCGCGCCTTCCGGTCATCGAGCGCGTCTCACTCGATGGGCGCGACGTCACCACCGCAGCGTTGCGCTCCATCCCGCCCGGAACCGAGCGTCTGGAGTTTGCCTTCAGCGGCGTCACCTTCGTGACGCCGGAGCGCCTGCGCGTTCGCTACCGACTCGACGGCTACGACAAGGGGTGGATCGACGCCGGCACGAGCCGCGTCGCCTCGTATACCCACCTGCCGGCGGGCGACTATCACTTCATTCTCGAGACGTCCCGTCACGGGAGCGGCTGGCACACCACATCGCTGCCCCTCACCCTACAGCCGCACTTCTATCAGACCACGTGGTTCATCGCGCTCTCCGCCCTTGCGGTCGTCGGCCTTCTCTTCGCCTTCCACTCCTTCCGCATGCGGCTGATCCACGAGCGGGCGCTTCACCTCGAGGAAGTGGTCGAGGAGAGGACGCGGCAGATCAGCGAGGAGAAAGGACGCACCGAGGTCGCGCTGCAGCGGGCGGAAGCCGCCACGCGCGAGGCGGAGCGGCATGAGAAGCTGACTGAGGAGGCGCTGGCGCACGCCGAAGCGGCTAGCCGAACAAAGAGCGTCTTCCTCGCGACCACCAGTCACGAGCTTCGCACGCCACTCAACGCCATCATCGGATTCTCGGAGATCCTGATGGCCCAGATCGCGGATCAAATCGAGCCCCGCTATGGCCGCTTCCTGAGCAACATCCACTCCTCCGGCCTCTACCTCCTCGGGCACATCAACAACATCCTGGATCTCTCCAAGATCGAGGCTGGGCGGACGGAGATCCAGCCCGAAGTCGTCGACGTCCGCGACGTCGTCGAGGGGATCTGCAGCGTGATGCGGGGCGTGGCCACCATGCGCGACGTCGTGATCGACGTCGACATCCCCTCCGATCTGCCGCACATCAGCGCCGATCCGACGCAGATCCGGCAGATCCTCTACAACCTCATGTCCAACGCCGTGAAGTTTTCGCCCGAGCATTCCGCCGTGACGGTCGATGCTCGCCGCTCCGGCGACGATGCGGTCGAGATCCGCGTCAAGGACCAGGGCGTCGGCATCGACCCGAAAGACCATCAGCTCATCTTCCAGGAGTTTCGCCAGGCACACGGGTCGAAGGGCGAGCGGCCTCAGGGGACCGGCCTCGGCTTGGCGCTGGTGAAGCGCTTCGTGGAGATGCACAACGGCACCATTCGCGTCGAGTCGGCCCACGGCCGGGGAAGCACGTTCGTGGTCGTCTTGCCGCGCCAGTATCAGCCGGGGGCGTCGTACGCTATCGTGTCGGCCCGTGCCGAGTCATGACAAACGCGAAGATCTCTCGCGCCTGACGCGCCAGGCGCGCCTCCTTCATGAAGAGTGGGTTGCCGCGGTGGGCGAGGGCCGATTGTCCGAAGACGGCGCGAAGGAAATCCTCCGGCGCACGGCGGCACGCTCCGGCGATCTCGCCGCCGACCTCGCCCGGCAAGCCATCTCCGTCCAGGAGCACAACGACCAGCGCTTCGTCATGGTCATGGCCATGCGCCGCTTCATCGACGGCGGCTGCGACGGGCGCGCCGGACGTCTGCTCGCCCGCGAGATGCACGACCTCTTCGAGGACAGCCCGCCTCTTCCCCATCCGAAATACCGTTTCACGTTCGATTGGGTTTCGCCGCATTCCGCGGCATGGGAGCAAGACCTCGAGCATCTGCGCGGCAAGCCTGCCGTGCGCGGCCTGGAGATCGGATGTTTCGAAGGGCAGTCGGCGTGCTG
>DASXIH010000311.1:0-3061 GCA_036498125.1 Thermoanaerobaculia bacterium | reverse complement strand
CCGTTCTATCGCACGTACCTCTAGTGCGCCGCCGCTTCCGGCGTGAAGATCGTCAACAACCCGATCTGGTGGTCCGCCGACGACAAGTTCTTCGACAACCTTGTCGCGAAGGCCGCCGGCGTCGCCGTTCCGAAGACGGTGCTGCTGCCGCACAAGCAGTTTCCGCCCAACACCGAGGCGAAATCGTTCCGGAACATGGAGTGGGTGAAGTGGGACGAGGTCTTCGAATTCCTCGGCTGGCCGATCTTCATGAAGCCGGCGTATGGCGGCGGCTGGAAGGACGTCTACAAGGTCCACAACCCCGACGAGTTCTTCGCCGCGTACGACCAGACGCGCGACCTCACCATGATGGCGCAGGAGGCGATCGAGTTCGATTCGTACTACCGCTGCTACGTCCTCGGCCGCAAGCGTGTCCGGGTCATGATGTACGACCCGAAGCAGCCGCATCACCTCCGTTACGTCGCGGACTTCCCGACACCGATCGACCTGATGGACCGGATGCATCGCGACGCTCTCGCGCTCTGCGAAGGCCTCGGCTACGACATGAACACGGTCGAGTTCGCGGTCCGGGACGGCATCCCGTACGCCATCGACTTCATGAACTGCGCGCCGGACGCCGACCGCCAATCCGTCGGCGGCGAGAACTTCGAGTGGATGGTCGATAACATGGCCGACGTCTTGATAGAGATGGTGAGCTCGCCGAAACCGCTGGAACTGACCGGAAGCTGGCCGCAGGTCATGAATACCGGAAAAGCTCCAGGGACGCCGATCAGCGCCTAGAATTCACGTCATGCGGCCCATTCCATCCTTCACTCTCGGCATCGAAGAAGAGTTTCAGGTCGTCGACCCGGAGACGCGCGAGCTGAAATCGCACATCCAGGAGCTCTTCGCCGAAGGGGAGAAGCGGCTGAAAGACGAGATCAAGCGGGAGATGCATGATCCCGTCATCGAGGTCGGAACGCCGATCTGCGCGAACGTCACCGAGGCGCGGCGCGAAGTCGTCCGGTTGCGCGGCGAGATCATCCGGCTGACACGCGAGGCGGGGTTACGGATCGCGGCTGCCGGCACGCATCCGATCTCGCACTGGGCCAACGTGGCGATGACGCGTACGGCGCGCTACGACCAGCTCCTGTACGAGATGCAGATGCTGGCGCGGGCGAACCTCATCTTCGGATTGCACGTTCACGTGGCCGTCGAAGACAACGAGACGCGGATCCAGATCATGAACGCGGCTCGCTACTTCCTGCCGCACGTCTTCGCGCTGAGCGTCAACTCGCCCTTCTGGTGCGGCCAGAACACCGGCTGGAAGAGCTACCGCGCGAAAGTGTTCGAACGTTTCCCTCGTACCGGCCTACCCGATTATTTCGACGCCTGGCGCGACTACGAGGCGTACGTCGACGTCCTCGTGAAGACAAACACGATCGACAATCCGAAAAAGATCTGGTGGGACGTCCGGCCGCATCCGTTCTTTCCGACGCTCGAGTACCGGATCTGCGATGTGCCGTTGCGGGTCGACGAGGCCATCTGTTTCGCCGCGCTCTTTCAAGCGATCACCTGCAAGCTCTTCCGGCTCTACAACAAGAACATGGGGTGGCGGACGTATCGCCGCTCGCTCCTCAACGAGAACAAACAGCGCGCGGCGCGGTTCGGCGTCTCCGCGAAGCTGATCGACTTCGGCAAACGCGAGGAGGTTTCGTTCAGTGAGCTCCTCGATGAGCTGCTGGAGTTCATCGACGACGTGGTGGATGACCTCGGATCGCGCGAAGAGTGCAACTATGCGCGCGAGATCGTGAAACAGCGGCCGGGCGCCGATCGCCAGCTCGCCGCCTACGAGCGGCGTCACGACCTCCGCGACGTCGTCGACTACATCATCGCGGAGACCGAGTACGGCATCCCGCTTGCCTGATCCAAGACGAATGCGACGACGCGACATCCATCAGTCTTACAACTTCTTCGAGTACGTCCGCACCGACGGCGGCGTCCCGGCGGTGGACCCCGACATCATCGACGTCGCGCTGCTCGACATGAACCACTCGTGGCCGAACGTCGGCCATGACTCGATCGTGCACGCGGTGCTCGAATGTGCCGAGGGGCTCGCGACGTCCGGCCTCAAGGTCCGCGTCTTGTCGTATGACGTGAGACGCCGGAACGCGCTGCCCGATCTCGCCGGCGGACGGTTCGATCTCTACCTCGGCACGGGTGGCCCGGGTCACCTCGATCCACGCCTCAACGACGGCGTGAGCGAGTTCGCGCAGGGCATTCACGAAAGCGATGCGTGGGAGGCGCCGCTCTTCCGGCTGTTCGACTCGATCGTGGCGCACCCCAGCGCGGCGCTGATCGGTGTCTGCCACACCTTCGGGTTGATGTGCCGCTGGTCCGGCGCCGCGCATCCGGAGCTCCGGGCCGAAAAGAGCAGCGGCATGCCGTCGAACGTGCTCTCGCCGGCGGCTGAGGATCATCCGTGGTTCTCACGCTTCGCGAGCGAGCTCCCCGACCACCGCCACTTCCGTGTCGTCGACAACCGGCTCTTCGACCTCGTGCTCGACGGTGGCGGCGTCACTCCGATCGCCTTCGAGGATGAGCACAGCGGCACGGTCACGATGGCGGAGTTCGCGCGCTCCGGAGACATGCCGCGCGTCTGGGGGGTCAATCATCACCCCGAGATCATCGACCGCGAGCACCTCCTCGCCGTGCTCCGCGAGAAGCGCGCGCATGGCGAAGTGACCGCGCAGTGGTACGAAGAACGCTCGCACACGCTCGAGAACGTGATGGTCGGCGACGCCGAGCAGCAGAGCCGTCTCACCTCCGAGTACACGTTCCTCGGCGTGCTGCGCCATCATCTGCAGCGGCTGATCGCCGATCGGGGCGAGGAGAAGAGTGGATCCGCACTTTCGCGCGCTGTTTAACGCGCAGTTCACTCCCGCGATCTACGAGTCGTACGTTCGTGATCTGTCGCAGCGCTGTGGCTGCGCGTTCGAGTTCCGGCTCGCGGAGACGCCGGTCTTTTTGCCGGATGACTTCAAAGCGCGCGTGATCGAGGCGGCGGACGCCATCATCGGCC
>DASXIH010000310.1:0-1983 GCA_036498125.1 Thermoanaerobaculia bacterium | reverse complement strand
TTGTGCACCTTCTGGCCGACCCGGACGATCGGCTTCTGGGTGATGCAGGTGTTCTGGTTGGACCGCTTGAACTTGGTCATCGGATAGATGTCGGCGCCCATCTCCTTGCTGACGTCCTCGTTCTCGCTCTCCACGCGCACGACGATGCGCTGCGAGTCGACGTAGTCGATGGTGCCCGAGCGGCGCGCGACGATGACCGCGCCCGAGTCGCGGGCGGTGATGTACTCCATCCCGGTGCCGACGTACGGCGAGCGGGCGCGGAGCAGCGGCACCGCCTGGCGCTGCATGTTCGATCCCATCAGCGCGCGGTTGGCGTCGTCGTTCTCGAGGAACGGGATCAGCGAGGCCGCCACCGACACCAGCTGCTTCGGCGAGACGTCGATGAACTGGATGTTCGCCTTGGGCGCGAGAATGAAGTTGCCCGCCTGACGCGCGTTGACGCGGTCCTGGGTCAGCTTGCCGTTCTCGTCCACCGCGGCGTTGGCCTGGGCGATGATGTACTGGTCCTCTTCCCACGCCGAGAGGTAGAAGGAATAGGGCTCGACTTCCACGCCCTTCTTCTTCGACCGCCCTTCGTCGTTGACCATCTCGTCGGCTTCGACGATGTCGCCGGCCTTGTACTTCGAGCCGGCGGCGTTGACGACCATGACGTAGTCGGTGACCCGGCCGTCCTTGACCTTGCGGTAGGGCGACTCGATGAAGCCGAACTCGTTGATCCGCGCGTAGCACGACAGCGACGAGATCAGGCCGATGTTCGGGCCTTCCGGCGTCTCGATCGGGCAGATGCGGCCGTAGTGCGTCGGGTGCACGTCGCGCACCTCGAAGCCGGCGCGCTCGCGCGACAGCCCGCCTGGTCCGAGCGCCGAGAGACGCCGCTTGTGCGTGATCTCGGAGAGCGGATTGGTCTGGTCCATGAACTGCGACAGCTGCGACGAACCGAAGAACTCGCGGATCGCGGCCATCACCGGCTTGGCGTTGATCAGGTCGTGCGGCATCGCCGTCGCCATTTCCTGGTAGACCGACATCTTCTCCTTGATCGCGCGCTCCATCCGGACCAGGCCGATGCGGAACTGGTTCTCGAGGAGCTCGCCGACGGAGCGGACGCGGCGGTTGCCCAGGTGGTCGATGTCGTCCACGTTGGCCGGGTTCTTCCGCAGCTTGAGCAGGTACTTGATCACCTCGTAGAAGTCCTGCGGGTGCAGGATCTTCTCGTCGAGCGGCGTGTTCAACCCCAGTTTGGTGTTCAGCTTGAGCCGGCCGACGCGCGAGAAATCATACTTCTGCGGGTTGAAGAACATGTTCTCGAACAGCGACCGCGAGCTGTCGAGCGTCGGCGGATCGCCCGGCCGCAGCCGGCGGTAGATCTCGATCAGCGCCTCCTCGTGGGTGTGGATCGGGTCCTTCTTCAGGGTCTGGCCGATGATCGAGCCGACCTCGTCGCGCTCGGGGAAGAAGATGTCGATGCGGTCGACGTTCTTCTCCTGCGCCATCGAGATCACGCGCGGCTCGAGCATCTCGTTGGCTTCGAGAATCACTTCACCGGTCGACGGATCGACCACGTCGGCGGCGGCGAAGGCGCCCTCGAGCTCGGCGTCCGAGATCTCGACCGCTTCGACGTTCGCCTTCTTGAGCGCCTCGATCGCGTTCTTGGTGATCTTCTTGCCCTGCTGGACCGTGAAGTTCTCGCCGGGGACGACGATGTCCTTGGCGGCGCGCAGGCCGACCAGGCTGTCGCTCACGCCCCAGTGAATCGAGCCGTTCTTCAGGAACAGCTTTTCGACGCTGTAGAAGCTCCGGATGATCTCGTCGGCGCCGCGCAACCCGAGGGCGCGCAGGAAGACGGAGGCGAGGAACTTCCGCTTGCGGTCGATGCGGACGTAGAGCAGGTTCTTCTGGTCGTACTCGAACTCCACCCACGAGCCGCGGTACGGAATGATCTGCGCGACGTAGAGCGTCTTGTCTTCGGAGTGGAAGAACGCGCCC
>DASXIH010000309.1:0-6337 GCA_036498125.1 Thermoanaerobaculia bacterium | reverse complement strand
GATTTTCCGCGCTGCTCGCGAGCGGTGCGCCGTACGTCGACGCCAACGCAGAATGGGTTCCTTATCGGGAACGATTGTCGTGGTTGCGAGGCGGGAAAGTCGCTATCATGCTCCACCGCCCGACGGCCGAGGCGAACTTCGCGATCCGAACCAGGCTCTTTGACGCGATCGCGGCGGGAGTGCCGGTCGTCGCGACAGAGAGGGGATTCGCTGCGGAACTGATAGAGAGTGAAGGGCTTGGGGTCGTCGTTCCGCCGCAGGAAGTCCCGGCGGTCGCGGACGCCATCCGGCGACTGCTCACCGATGACGAATTTCACGCCAGCTGCGTAACGAATCTCGAGCGCATCCGGCCTGCGTTCGCGTGGGAAGTGGTCACGCGGCCGCTCGTCGATGCGGTAATCCAATGGCAGAAGCAAGCACACTGATGGTGGCCTCTCAGCCACTAGAGCTCTCGATCCTGATCGTGACGTGGAACAGCGCGCGATGGATCGACCGCTGCCTGGCGTCGATCCCGGCGGCGTGCGGCGATCTCGAACACGAGATCATCGTCTACGACAACGCCTCGTCGGACGACACGCTGCGCGCGATCGGCAAGCGCGAGGACCTGCTGATCCGCTCCGAGAACAACGACGGATTCGGCATCGCGGTCAACCGGGCCTTCGGACGCTCGAGCGGCCGGTACGTCTTCCTCCTCAATCCCGACTGCGAGCTGGCGCCGGGAGCTCTCAAGCTCGTGCACGACTTCATGGAGGCGCATCCGAAGGCGGCGGCCGCTGCGCCGCTGCTGGCGGACGACGACGGCGGATCGCAGCGCGAGTTCCAGTTGCGGCGGCTGCCGACGTACTGGTCGCTGGCGGCGGAGATCTTCGCGGTGGGACGCTTTTTCCCGCGCGCCACGGCGCGGCATCGCTACCGCGATCTCGACCTCGGGCAGCCGCAGCGCGTGGAGCAGCCGGCCGGCGCGGCGCTGATGATCCGGCGCGAGGTCTTCCAGGAGATCGGCGCGCTCGACGCCCAGTTCTCTCCCGCCTGGTTCGAGGACGTCGATTACTGCGCGCGTCTCGCCGCGGCAGGAAAAGAGGTCTGGGTCGTCCCATCCGCTGCCGCGCGGCACGTCGGCGGCGCGAGCCTGGAGCACCTCTCGTTCGCGACTTTCCAGGAGCTCTGGTACCGCAACATGTGGCGCTACGCGCAGAAGTGGCTGCGCCCCGGCGAAGCAGAGGCGCTCCGCTGGACGATCATCGCGGGGATGGCGCTGCGCGTCTTCGCGGCGCTGATCGGCGCCGCGCATCGCAACGTGGGGCCGCTCCGCGCCGCGCGCGCGTACGCGAGCGTCCTCAGAAAAGCGTTCCACCGATGGCGCGAGTCTCCCTGATTCTCGTCACCTGGAACAGCGCGCGTTTCCTGCCGCGCTGTCTCGACGGAATCGCGCAGCAGTGCTTTCGCGACATCGAGGTGATTGCGGTCGACAACGGATCGACGGACGACAGCGTCGCAATCGTACGCCGTCGATTTCCTGACGCCACGATCGTGCAGAACGCGAACAACGAAGGCTTCTCGCGCGCCGTCAATCAGGGTGTGGCGCGCGCTTCGGGCGAGTTCGTCCAGCTCCTGAATCCCGACGCGTTCCTCGGCCCTGAGTACGTCGAAAAACTGGTCGAGGCACTCCAGCAGGAAGGATTCGGCTCCGCGACAGGGAAGCTCTTGCGCGCGGAGGGACCGGGCGTCGACTCGAAAGGCATTCGGATGACGCGCACCGGCCGGCATTTCGACATCGAAGAAGGCGAGGAGCGCGAGGTCTTCGGCGTCTCCGGCGCCGCCGCGATGCACCGGATGTCATTCATCCGCGACGTCACGCTCTCCGACGGCCAGTTTCTCGACGAAGACTTCTTCACCTACCGCGAGGATGCGGACGTCGCGTGGCGCGGTCGGCTCTTCGGCTGGCGCGCGGCGTACGTCCCGGAGGCGGTCGGCTGGCACGTGCGCACCGTGACGCCGGAGAAGCGCCGCGAGCTGCCGGCGTTGATCAACATGCATTCGGTGAAGAACCGCTTCATGATGAGGATGAAGAACGAGGGGTTCTACCTCGCGTTGCGCAACGCACTCTTCGAGCTCGCCCGCGACCTCGTCATCATCGGCGCCGTCCTGACGATCGAGCGCAGCTCGTGGCCCGCGTTCCCGTGGCTCTGGAAGAACCGGAAGCGGATCTTCGCGAAGCGCCGCGAGATCCAGCGCCGCCGCCGCGTCTCCGACCGCACGATCGCCCGGTGGTTCCGATGAAGCTCGCCATCCTCGGCACGCGCGGCGTCCCGCCCGAGTACGGCGGATTCGAGACGTTCGCCGCGGAGCTGGGAGTGCGGCTGGTCAGACGGGGGCATGACGTGACGGTCTACTGCCGGAAAACGGAGTTACGAGGTTACGAGGTCTCGGGGTTTCGATCGAAACCTCGCAACCCCGTAACCTCGCAACCCGAATGGAACGGCATTCACCGCATCGTTCTCCCCCACGTCTCCGGCAAGTACTTCGAGACGGTGACGCACACGTTCGTCTCCGCGCTCGACGCGCTGCGCCGCGACTTTGACGCCGTCCTCCTCTGCAACGCGGCCAACGCCTTCACGATCCCGCTGCTCCGCGCCGGCCGGCTCCCGGTCGCGATCAACGTCGACGGCATCGAGCGGAAGCGGCGCAAGTGGAACGTCCTCGGCCAGGCGTTCTACGCGACGGGGGAGGCGTTTGCGGCGACCTTCGCGTCGGCCATCGTGGCGGACGCCGAGGTGATCGCGGAGTACTACCGGGCGAACTACAACATCGAGCCGGACGTGATCCCGTACGGCGCGGAGTTCCCGTCCGAGGAGGACACCGATGTCCTGCACCGCCTCGGCATCGATCGCTACATCCTCTATGTCAGCCGCTTCGAGCCGGAGAACAACCCGCTGGAAGTCGTTCGCGCCTACGAGAAGCTGAAGGACGCTCCGCCGCTCGTGATGCTAGGCGCGGCGCGGTACGACAAGGCGCTCGAAGCGGAGCTGCGGCGGCATGCGAGCCCGAGGGTTCTCTTCCCGGGGGCGCTGTACGGCGCCGACTACCGCACCCTCCAGCGGCATGCCCTGATCTACGTCCAGGCGACCGAAGTGGGGGGGACGCACCCGGCGCTGATCGAGGCGATGGCGTCCGGCGGGCTCGTCCTGGCGAACGATACTCCCGAGAACCGGGAAGTCGGAGGGGACGCCATCCGTTACTTCCAACTCCGGCCTGAGGAAACACTGTCAGGCATGCTTCGCGAATGCCTCGCAAGCCATCGGGATGGGGTGTGGCGGCAACGGGCGCGGCGGCGCGCGGCAGAGCGGTTCGGGTGGGAAGCGGTCACGGACGCCTATGAGGGGGTCCTTCGCCGTCTTCGCGGCTCAGGATGACAGATCTCGCCTAGACGCCGCGACGGCGTGCGCCGTATACAGCACGGCGAAATTTCGCTAGATTCGGGAGTCGATAGAACGGGATGCTGAAGCAGAAAGCACGGCTGGTCAACAGGGTGGTTTACCTGGCCGACCTCGCTTTGACGTCGGTCGCGTTTTTCGCGGCCTTCGCGCTCCGCAATGCGGTCTTTCCCGTCGTCGCGCCGAACCAGTTCCCCACCGGCCTCTATCCGCTGACCGAGTACCTGAAGGTCTATCCGCTGGTCCTCATCATCTGGTCGGTCCTGCTGTTCACCTACCACAGCTACCACAGCCACCGGACGATCCCGCTGACGCGCGAAGTCGTGACGACCCTCCGCGTCGTCCTGGTCGGGAACGTCTTCCTCGCCACGCTCGCGTACCTCCTGCCGATCCGGCAGCTCTCGCGTGCGTGGTTCGTTCTCTTCGCGATTTTCTCGGCGCTCTTCCTCGCGATCGAGAAGATCGCCCTCCGCATCCTCGCGCGCTACGTCCGTTCGAAGGGCCTCAACTACCGGACGCTGCTCATCGTCGGCACCGGCCGCCGCGCCACCGACCTCGCCGCGATGATCGAGGCGCACAAGTACTGGGGCTACAAGCTCCTCGGCTTCGTCTCCGACGGCCATCACCTCTCCAACGGCTGGGCGAACCACCGGATCTACGGCAGCGTCCCCGACCTCCGGCGCATCCTCGAGAATGGACAGATCGACGAGCCGATCGACGAGGTCGTCTTCGCCGTCACCCGCAAGAAGCTCGACGAGATGAAGCAGATCTTCCTCCTCTGCGAAGAGATGGGGATCCGCACCCGCGTCGCGATGAACTTCTTCCAGAACCGCCTCGCCCGCATCGAGATCGAGGAGCTGGAAGGGATCCCGTTCCTCACCTTCACCACGACGCCGTCGAATGAGACGCAGCTCGCGGCCAAGCGGCTGCTCGACATCGTCGTCTCCCTCGGCATCCTCGCCATCGCCGCGCCGGTGATCACGGTGATCGCGGCGGCGATCCGCGTCACGTCGCCCGGATCGGTCCTCTTCAAACAGAAGCGCATCGGCCTGAACGGCCGCATGTTCACGCTCTACAAGTTCCGGACGATGATCGAGGACGCGCACGAGCGCCTGGGCGAGATCGCGCACCTCAACGAGATGACGGGGCCGGTTTTCAAGGCGAAGGACGACCCGCGCATCACGCCGCTCGGCCGGTTCCTCCGCAAGTTCTCGCTCGACGAGATCCCGCAGCTCTGGAACGTCCTGAAGGGCGACATGAGCCTCGTCGGCCCGCGTCCGCCGATCCCCGAGGAGGTCGCGTCGTACCACCGGTGGCACCGCCGCCGCCTCTCGATGAAGCCGGGCCTGACGTGCCTCTGGCAGATCAGCGGAAGAAACAACATCGACTTCGAACGGTGGATGCAGCTCGACCTGCAGTACATCGACAACTGGTCCCCGTCGCTCGATCTGAAGATCCTCCTGCGCACCATCCCTGCGGTCTTGTCCGGTAAAGGCGCAAGTTGACCGATACGGAATCTCCCCTGTTATGCTACAAAGGCATAAAGGCGGAGATCCGATGAAACGCTTCGTTAGCCTCTGCGTCATCGGCATGGTTGCCTGGTCGGCTTCGGCGGCCACGAAGATGACGACTCCGCGCGTCATCACCACCGACAACAACGCCAGCTGCGACATCAGCGTCTCGCCGGCCGCCACGCTGCTCCTGCCGTTTTTCGAAGTCGACGTCACGAAGTCGGTGAGCGATGCGGCGAACACGATCTTCTCGATCATCAATACTTCGCGCGCTCCGCAGACCGCGCGCGTGACGATCTGGACCGACTACGCGCATCCGGCTGTCTGGTTCAACGTCTACCTCACCGGGTTCGACGTCGAGCCAATCTCGCTCTACGACGTGCTCGTCGACGGCAAGCTCCCTCCCGTTCCGGCGACGGCCCCCGATGCCTGCAGGGCGGTGGCGGGTGATCTGCCGTCGTCGACGGCTGCGCAGCTCCGTCAGATGCTGACGACCGGCGTCGTCGCCTCCTCGGACTGCAAAGTCGGCGGCGTGCACGGCTTGGCCACCGGCTACGTCACGATCGACCTCGTCAACGCCTGCTCTCCCGTCTCGCCGCTCGAGCCGGTCTATTACTCCCAGGTCCTCGCATACGACAACGTCCTCACCGGGGACTACGAGGACGTGCATCCCGACAAAGGAATCGGCAACTTCGCGGGCGGGTCGCCGCTCGTGCACATCAAGGCGATTCCGAACGGCGGCGGCACGTCGACCGCGACGCCGCTGCCATACACCTTCTACGATCGTTACACGCCGGCGGCTGCGAAACGCGTCGACCGGCGGCAGCCGCTCCCGTCGTCGTTCATGTCGCGCTTCATCCAGGGCGGCACGTCGGCGCTCTTCACCGACTTCGCCTTCTGGCGCGAGGCGGCGTCGCCCGGTGGCTGCGTGGCGACCAACGCGACGATGCCGGTGGCGACGGTCGTCCGTTTCGACGAGTTCGAGAATCCGACGATGACGGCGATCATGCCGAGCTCCCCCGCGACGTCGTCGCTCAGCACCGCCTCGTCGGCCTTCCCGCCGCTCTACGGTGCGAGCCTGACGGGTTGGATGTACATCGATCTCGACAACCACACGCTGACCCGGCCGTCGCAGAACTGGATCACTGTGCGGATGCGCGCCGAGGGGCGATACGGCGTGACGTATGACGCGATCGCGCTGAAGAACGGATGCGCGCCGGGCTCCGTCGTCTCGTCCGTCCCGCAGATGGGGGCCGGCAAATGAGACGCTACGCCGCTCTGCTGCTATGCCTCTCTGCCGCTTCCGTCTTTGCGCAGACCACCTACACGACCGACAACAACGCCTCCTGCGACATCGGCTACTACCCCGCGGCTACCCTCCTCCTCTCGTAC
>DASXIH010000308.1:0-16890 GCA_036498125.1 Thermoanaerobaculia bacterium | reverse complement strand
GCAACATCGTCCGCATGAAGGCGCAGTTCGAGCGCTGGGGCATCCTCTACGACTGGTCGAAGGAGCTCGCGAGCTGCGATCCGGAGTACTACAAGTGGAACCAGTGGCTCTTCATCCAGCTCTACAAGCGCGGTCTCGCGTGCCGCGGCAAGGCGCCGGTGAACTGGTGCCCGACCGACCAGACCGTGCTGGCGAACGAACAGGTGGTCGACGGCCGCTGCGAGCGCTGCGGCAGTGAAGTCGTCCAGCGCGAGCTGGTGCAGTGGTTCCTCAAGATCACCGACTACGCCGACCGCCTCGACGCCGGTCTCGACAAGCTCGAGCACTGGCCGGAGAAGGTCAAGACGATGCAGCGGAACTGGATCGGCCGCTCGGTGGGCGCCGACGTCGAGTTCCCGGTGCCGTCGCTCGGAAAGCCGATCCGGGTCTTCACGACGCGGCCCGACACGATCTACGGCGCGACGTTCATGGTCCTCGCGCCGGAACATCCCGACGTAGCGGCGCTCATCGCCGATCATCCCGAGAAGGCGGCGATCGAGCAGTGGATCGCCGGCGTCCGCAATCAGTCGAACCTCGAACGCCAGGAGGCGGGGAAGGAAGGGCGCTTCACCGGCCAGACGGCGACGAATCCGTTCACGAACGAGGAGATCCCGATCTGGCTCGGCAATTTCGTGCTGATGCAGTACGGCACCGGCGCGATCATGGCGGTGCCGGGGCACGACGAGCGCGACTTCGAATTCGCGCAGCAGTACGGGCTGGACATCCGGCGCGTCGTGGATGGGGGCGACCTGCCGTACACCGACAAAGAGAACGGTGTCGCGGTCCACTCGCCGGTGATCGACGGCCTGCAGACCCCGAAAGCGCTCGCGAAGATCATCGACGAGATCGAGCGCCGCGGCATCGGGAAGAAGATGGTCCGCTACCGGCTGCGCGACTGGCTCATCTCGCGCCAGCGCTACTGGGGAACGCCGATCCCGATGCTGTATTGCGACCAGTGCGGGATCGTGCCGGTGCCGGACGAGCAGCTCCCGGTCGAGCTGCCGGTCGACGTGGAGTTCACGGGACGCGAAGGGAACCCGCTCGCGAAGGACGAACGGTTCGTCAACGCGACGTGCCCGCAGTGCGGCGGCCACGCGCGGCGCGAGACCGACACGATGGACACCTTCGTCGACTCGTCGTGGTACTTCCTCCGCTTCATCACGCCGCGCGACTCGGAAAAGATCTTCGACACGCCGCTCGTGAACCGATGGCTGCCGGTCGACCAGTACATCGGCGGCATCGAGCACGCCATCCTGCATCTTCTCTACGCGCGTTTCGTCACGCGCGTGCTCCACGACATGGGGCTCGTCGCGTTCGAGGAGCCGTTCGCGCGGCTGTTCAACCAGGGGATGATCACGAAGGTCGGGTATCGCGATCCCGACGAGAAGTGGGTCCCGTTCGCCGAGATCGATTTCGACGGCCCCGAGCCGCGCCACAAGGAGACGGGGGCGAAGCTGGTGCCCGAGCTCGCGAAGATGTCGAAGTCGCAGTTCAACGTCGTCCCGCCGGACGAGCTGATCGCCCGCTATGGTGCCGACACGGAGCGCGTCTACACGCTCTTCATCGGGCCGACCGAGAAGGACGCCGAGTGGTCGGACGAGGGGGTCGTCGGCGCCTACCGGTTCCTCGGGCGCGTCTGGCGTCAGGGCGAGGAGATCGCGGCCGGCCGGATGTCCGGCGGCGCGAGCGGCGAGCGGGTCATCCGCAAGATGCATCAAACGATCGATGCGGTCTCGCGCCGCATGGAGCGGTTCGAGTTCAACACGACGATCTCGTTCCTCATGGAGCTGTCGAACGCCATCGGCGACCACCTCGCGGGCGGAGGCGACCTCGGCCCGGCGCGCGACGCCTACACGGCGCTGCTGCAGATGCTCCATCCGTTCGCGCCGCACATCACCGAGGAGCTGTGGGGGATGCTCGGGCACACGGGGATGGTGCTGAAGTCGCGCTGGCCGGCCGCCGACCCGGCGCTGATGCAGGAAGACGTCGTCACGATCGTCGTGCAGGTGAACGGAAAGCTGCGCGGCCAGATCGAGGTGGCGAATCCGCCGGAGGAGAAGCGCGTGTTCGAGGCGGTCGACGCGAACGAGAAAGTGCAGCAGTGGCTCGCCGGAAAGCAGATCGTGAAGCGGATCTACGTGCCGGGTAAACTGGTGAACGTGGTGGTGAAATGAAGCGGCTCATTCTGTTCGCTGCGCTCCTGCTGAGCGGGTGCGGCTACGGTCTCGTCGGGACGGGCAATTCGCTGCCGCCGACGATTCACACGATCCAGGTGCCGGCGTTCGTGAACAAGACGACGCGCGTGAACTTGGAGCAGCTGGTGACACAGGCGGTCGGGAACGAGTTCGTGTCGCGCGGCCGGATGCGGCTCGTGACGAATCCGAAGGACGCCGACGCGATTCTGCGCGGCTCGATCGACAGCTTCGGGATCAATCCGATCGCGTTCAACATCCAGGGTCGCGCCACGCAGTACCAGATCTCGATCACGGCGAACATCGAGCTGGTCGACCACAAGAACGACGACAAGGTCCTCTGGAAGAACGACCAGTACCGTTTCTCGGAGAACTACCAGGTCGACATCGTGACGAGCGACTCATTCGACCAGGAGAGCCGCGCCATCAACGCCATCGCCGACCGCTTCGCCCAGTCGCTCGTGGCGAACCTCCTCGAAGGGTTTTGATCGCAACGCGTTGTACCCGCGCCGTTGCGGAGGTAGGCGTGTAGAGGCGGGCTATGCCCGCCCTACGTTACTTCGCGCTGGCGCGCTTGGCGGACTTGGCGAGACGCGATTTGTAGCGGCTGGCGGTGTTCTTCTTGATCACGCCTTTCTTTGCCGCCTTGTCGATCTCCGAAAAACCGGCCGACAGATCGGCGTTGCCGCCTGCTGCGGCGGCGCGCGACTTCTTCAGCGACGAGCGGAGCCGCGATTTGACCGCGCGGTTCGCTGCGTTGCGCTTGACGGCCTGCCGTTCCTGTTTCTCGGCCGAGCGGGTGTTTGCCATGAAATCTCCTTCGATTGAATCTTATCGTGTCTCGACGCCCAGTTTCTTCAGTTCCTCGCGTGCCTTCGCGGCCTCGGACGACTTCGGGTGCTCGTGCACGACGTACTGCAGTTGCACGATCCCCTGCGCTTTCTCGCCGAGGCTGATGTAGGCGTAACCCTTCTTCAGCAGTGCGCTCGGAACCTTCTCCGACTTGGGAAAGTCGTTGACGACGCTGTCAAACTGCACAATCGATTCGCGATATTTCTTCTGCGAGTAAAGCGACTCGCCGATCCAGTACGCCGCGTTGTCCGAAAGGTCCGAATCGGGGTACTTCTGGATGTAGTCCTTGAACCCCGAGATCGCCAGGTCGTAGTTGCCCGTCTGGTAGTCGCGATAGGCGTTCTGGTACGTCATCGCCGGCGTCTCGCCGTTGTCGGCGGTGACGTTGACCTCGTGGATCGGGGCGGGGGGGGCGGCGAGGCGCGCGACCGCGCCGCGCAGCTCTTCGACGTCGTGCTGCGCCTGCGTCAGCTGCTGGACCATGTGATCGACGCGGTAGTTCGTCTGCTCGACGGACCCCTGCGTGTTGTTCATCCGGTCCTCGATCGAGCCGACCTTCGTGACGAGCGTGGCGTTCGACTTCAGCAGCGTCTCGGTCTGCTCGGCGATCTTCGTGTTGACGTTCTGCACGTCCTCTTTGCTCGACGCGGTCCGCTTCAGCTGCGCGACCTGATCCTGCAGATCGTTGATCTCGCTCTGCAGCTTCTGCACGTCGGACGTGCTCGCGCAGGCGGTCGCGAAAAGCGCGAGGAGCGCGAACGGGATGAGGCGCCTCATTACTTGCCGACCAGCACGAGGTGATCGCGGCGGTTCTTCGCCCACGCCGACTCGTCGTGACCCGGATCGAACGGCCGCTCCTCACCGTAGCTCACGGTGCGGATGCGGGACGCGTCGACGCCGAGCGTCGTGAGGTATTCCTTTGCGGTGTTGGCGCGGCGGTCGCCGAGGGCGAGGTTGTACTGCTCGGTGCCGCGCTCGTCGCAGTGGCCTTCGACCAGCAGGTTGTACTGTGGGTTCTTCTTGAGCCAGCTGGCCGAGGTCTGGAGGGCGCTCTGCGCGTCGGCCGACAGGGTCGACTCGTCGTAGTTGAAGAACGCGTCGGCGATGAGGCCGCGCTGCTGCGCCACGCGGTTGAGCTCCTCGATGTCGTTCGGAAGCGGCTCTTCCTTGATCGTCGTTTCCTGGACGAAGTCGTGCGGCGGCTCGACGGTGGTCGTGTTCGACGGCATCGGCGCCGGCGGCACCTCGGGGACGGTGGCGCTGGCGATGGTGTCGGGATGCGTCTGCGGCTCGACTTGTTTTTTCGAGCGGCACGCCGGCACGAGGGCCAGCGACACGATCACGACGCTGAGGGCGAAGGCTTTCATTGTTTTATTCATCTCGTCTGCTACTCCTTTCGCATCATACGAAATCATTCCGCTTTCTTCGACCAGTCGGGGTCTTTGTTCTCGCCGGCGGTGGTGAGCTGCTGGAGGTCGCCGCCGTCGGCGCGCATCCGGTAGATCTGCCACCGGCCGCTGCGGTTCGACTGGAACGCGATCCACTTTCCGTCGGGCGACCAGGTCGGCTGCTCGTTCGATTTTTCGCCTGCGATGATCCGGCTGTCGCCGTTGACGACGCTCGCGACGCGGATCTCGAACCGTCCGCTCACGCGTGAGGTGTAGGCGATCTGGTCGCCGCCCGGCGACCAGGTGGCGTCGTCGTTCCACTCGCCCTCGAAGGAGATGCGGCGCACGTTCGTCCCCTCCGCATCCATGAGATAGATCTGCGGTGAGCCGCTGCGCCCCGAGGTAAAGGAGATCTGGCGTCCGTTCGGGCTCCACTCCGGCGTCGACTCGATCGACGACGACGTCGTGAGCCGCCGCAGGTTCGATCCATCGTCTTTGATGACGTAGATGTCGGGGTTGCCGGCGACGGAGCCGACGAACGCGATGTCGTTGCCGATCGGGGAGAAGGTCGCCGAGGTGTTGAGGCCGAGGCCCGTGTGGAGGCGCATCCGGCCGCCGCCGACTCGGTTGATGATGTACATGTCGGACGTGCCGCGGACGAACGAGGTGTAGACCATCCGCTGGTTGTCGGGCGACCAGCTGGGAAGGATCGAGAGCGCGTTGTGATGCGTGATCTGGCGCTGGTTGCCGCCGTCCCAGTCCATCAGCCAGATCTCCCACGAGCCGCTGCGGTCGGAGGCGAAGGCGATCTGCGAGAGGAAGATGGCGGACTGCGAGCCGCTGACCTGTTTCACGAGGTCGTTCGCGAGCATGTGCGCGATCTTGGTCAGCGTCGACACCTGCCCGCGATATCCCTTCGCGAGCAGTTCGGCGCCGGTCGTATCGACCGTCCTCGCCCGGACGACGACCTCGGCATCCTCGGTGAGGATCTGCAACTTGAGGAGGTACAACGCCCCGGCCCGTTTGGCGAGGTCCGGGGTCGGCGCTACGCCGGGCGGCAGCGGGGCGATGGCGAATACGCCCGAAGCCGCAAGGTCGCGCGTCAGCGGGCCGAAGAAGACATTGTTGATCGTCTGCGCGTCGAGCCCCGGCGCAAGGTCCGGGAACGGGACTCCGATCCGGACGACCTGCACCGCCTGCTGCTGGCCGATGGTCGTCGTGATCTCGGTCTGCGCGAGGAGCGGCAGGGCGATGAATGCGAGGAGGACAAGAGAGAGGAAATGTCTCATTTGAATACCTGGTGCACTTTCAAGTACGTGCCGTTGTAGCCGAACGGGAGTGGCGGGAGCGGAGAGGACTCGAGAACGGCGCGCAGGGCGGCGCGGTCCGCGTCGCCGGAGCCGCTGCCTTGCTCGATCGCGGCGTCGCTGATGGTGCCGTCGCGATGGATCGTAAACACCACTCGGATCGTTAGATCGCGGGTGACCGTCCCACGAAACCAGTGGTTGCCGATCAGACGGACCATGTTCGTGATGTACATCGTGTAGGGGAAGTCGCCTCCTTCGAGACCGGCGACGCCGGAGGTGCCGGGTGCGATATTCGGCGCGGCCGCCGCCGTGGTCGATGTTGCTGCCGGCGCCGGCGCGGGTGGTGGTAGCGGCGCCGGACCCTCTTTCTTCGTCGATTTTCCGAACGGCGACGGCGGCGCGGTGTTCTTTGCCGGGGTTACGGGGTTTGCGGGTTTCGGGGTTTCGACCACCGGTGTGGGCTCGTGAATGACGGGAGCGATCGGTTTCGGCTTTGGCGCGTTTGCCGGCACGATGGCCGGCGCCGCAATCGGCGTGAAGTGAATCGTCAGGACGTTCGCGAGCTGCGGCGGCTTCGCCTGCAGCGCGGCGTAGACCGCCAGCGCCGTGATGCCGCCGTGGAGAAGGATCGAGAGGACGATTCCGGCGGCCGGCCCGCGTTCGAGCGCCGCGCGCTGAGCCAGCACCTCAGCGACGCGATCTTCCACCCTGCTCCCTCGGCTGCGTGACCATCCCGAGCTGTTCCACCCCAGCACGATTCATGACGTCGAGCACTGCAACGACCCGGCCGTACGGCACCGCGCGATCCGCTTCGAGCGTGGCGCGCTTGACGCGCCGCGACCGCAGCATCGGGCCGAGCGTCATGTCGAATGAGCCCGTGCCGACCGAGGTGCCGTCGATGAAGACCGAACCGTTGGCGGCGATCGTGATCTTCGCCGGCTGGCTCGACGCCAGCTCGAAGCTCTTCCCCTCGGCCGCCGGCAACTGCACCGTCAGCCCCTGCGTCAGCATCGGCGCCGTGATCATGAAGATGATGAGGAGGACGAGCATCACGTCGACGAGCGGCGTGACGTTGATCTCCGCCATGTCGGAGAGGTCGTCGGTGTCGCTGGTACGAAAGGCCATCTCTCTTCAGTTAGATGCAGTTAGGTGAAGTTTCGTTCCGTGAGATTCAAGAATTCGAGCGTAAAGTCCTCCATCTCGCCGCGGGCGGAGCGGAGACGCTGCACGAACGCGTTGTAGAAGAGGAGTGCGGGGATGGCGGCGAAGAGGCCGGCCGCGGTGTTGATCAGCGCCTCGCTGATACCCGGCGCCACGGCGGTGATCGACGTCGAGCCGGTGGCGCCGATGCTCGCGAACGAGTCCATGATTCCCCACACTGTGCCGAAAAGGCCGATGAACGGAGTCGCCGCGGCGGTCGTCGCGAGGAAGGGGACCCAGCGCGAGAGGCGTGCGGCCTCGATACGCGTCGCGCGAATCAGCGACCGCTCCACGCTGTCGACCGACGTCACCTTTGCGCCGCTGTGCGCCACCTGCGCCTCGATCTCGGCGTAGCCGGCGCGAAAGAGCCCGACCAGCGCCGACGGCGCGAGTGCCGCCGAACCCGACTGCACGTCGGCCAGGCGCTTCGACTTGCGGAAGAGCGACACGAACTTCTTCGATGCGCGCTGCGAGCGGCTGTACCGCTGCCACACCGCGATGATCGTCGCCCACGAGAGAACGGAAAAGATCAGGAGGATGCCGAGAACGGTTTTCCCCACCCACCCCGTGTGAATGAACGCAGTCCAGAGCTGCACGGTCCGTACTTTACCCTACGGCATCCACTCCTTCAGCTCTTCACGATGGCGGCGGACCAGTTCGACGTTCGCAATGAACGCCGGATCCTGCTCCGCGTTCCATCGTTCCGCGGCGTCGCTGGGCATGCGATCGAGCTGATCGAGGGCCACGTTCGCGACGCGCAGCTGTTTGCCGACCCATTCCTCCTCCTTCGGATTGAGACCGAGGTTGAGCGCGGCGCGGAGCTCGGAGGTGGCGTAGGTGCGCAGCGATCCGAAGGCCGCCATCGCGTCGGCGAAGCGCGCACGGCCGTTCTCCGCGGTGTTGGCGCGATCGACGTTGTTCCCGAACTGGCTATCGGCCACTTTGCGGATGCGTGCCGCGAGCTTCAGCATCCGGATGAACGACTCGGTCTGCGCCTCGGTCAGGCGCGCGCTCGGCGGCGGGTCGTACTGGAAAGTCTGCGCTTTCTCGTAGAGATCCTGCGGCGTGCGCGATTTCAGGTCCTTCGCGATGACTTTCTCATCGAAGGGATCGCCCTTGGCGCAGGCGATGGAGAGCGCGACCACCAAGACGAGGAGCGTTCTGGACATGATTTCGTCATTTTGCAATCATCCGGACAGGTCCTGAACAATGAATTGTCCGAAGTGTGGCGTCGTCGCTGCCGCGGGTGCCGAGGAGTGTGCGGCATGCGGGATCGTCTTCAGCCGGTGGCGTGAGCGCCCGCTGCGGACGTCGCCTCCGCCCGTTGAAGGCCATCAGCGGATTCCAACGCCGCTGATCATCGCCGGCGCGATAGTCTTCATCCTCATCGGGCTCATTTGGACCGCGCATCGCCGCTCCGCTCGCGCGTCCGAGAAAAGCGACATGAGCGCGATGCTCGACGACATCAACAACAAAGGAAAGGCGGAGCGCGACCGTCTCCGCGATGAAGCGGAGAAGGGATACAGAGCAGCCCAGCACGACCAGGCGGTAGCTTCCGCTGCAGCGGCCAACGCGGCGCGCCAGCTTCCGCCGACGATCACGGAGGCCGACCTGCGGACGCTGATCGAGCAGGACGTTTTTTTTCAGGAGCACGTGCTCGTGTCAGTCCCGAAGTCGTTCAGCAGCCGCGAGTACGCGAGCGTCGCGCGCCAGTATCCGGCGCTCACCGGTGCCATTCGCGAAGGGTTGATCGAGTTCGATCCGCCGTTCGATCCGAAAGCGCCGGGACGGACCGACCGCCAGATCTACGTGCACGTCCCCCCGTTGGCGCTCTACAAAGTGCCGACGATCAACGACCGCCCCGACACGTACGAGCTCGACCTCGGCCGGCGGCGCCTCGCTGACGTGACCATCGAGAACGCCGCCGATTTCGCCATCGCAGCAGCGTTCACCTATGACTACGAGCAATCGGTCGGCAGTGCTCTTCTCGATGTGAAGCGGGTCGGCCACGCCTCCCTAAAGCGCGCCGCCGACGGCTGGCGGCTCGATTCACTCACTCATCAGTGACGCTCGGAAGTGGCCCCGGGGCGACTCGAACGCCCGACCAACGGTTTAGGAAACCGCTGCTCTATCCTGCTGAGCTACGGGGCCATACGGGGGATTGCGAGACCGTCCGCAGCCTAACAAGCTGGCGTTGAATTCGCAAACTGTTATTGGCAGTTGCAGCGAATTCCAGGTGCGGGAGGGCGGTCCTTGAAATCATACTCATTCGTGCTCGCGGCGATCCTCGTATCGAGCATGGCAGTCCCGGTAGCGGCGCAGGAACAGTGTCACTGGTGGCAGTTCCACTGCAGTAACGATCAGGTCGAAGGGTTGCCTGACGACGCGCCGCGTACCGGCACGCTCATCACGGTCGACATCTCCACGAACACGCTCTACCTCTTCGAAGACGGCGAGGCTGTCATCAAGTCTCCGGTTGCGACCGGCACGGGCAAGATTCTCATCCACGGCGACGACGAGTGGGCCTTCCACACGCCGCGCGGACACATGAAGGTGCTCCGCAAAATCGTCGATCCGGTCTGGCGCAAGCCCGACTGGGCGTTCATCGAAGACGGCAAGCCGATCCCGCCCGCCGACTCACCGAAGCGTTTGGTCAAAGGGCACCTCGGCAAGTACGCGCTCGACCTCGGCGGCGGCATCCTCATCCACGGAACCGATGACGTCGACTCGATCGGCCGCAAGGCATCGCACGGCTGTATTCGCATGCCCGACGAGGCGCTCGCGAAGGTGTACAAGACGGTGAAGGTGGGCACGGACGTCTACGTCTTCGAAAGCCACCCGGTACAGGAGTCGACGTCCGACATCCACAGCGATCTCGACATCGGCAAGCGGAAGAACTAGTCACTTCCCCTTCAGCTTTGCGCGCTCCTGATCCTTGCGGTCGCGGAGGAAAGTGCTGGCGATGAGGTAGACGCCGGCGATGACCGCGAGGAGGTAGCCGATCATCGCGATGGCGGGGTAGCCGAGGAGCTGGGCGCGGGTCGGAACGCGCATCATCATCGACGAGGCGACGAGGAGCGCCGCGATGACGACGCCGACCGTGATGCGGTTCGCGATCTTGTGCATGCCGCCGAGGAACTCTTCCGCCTGCGTCAACTTGATGCCGAACGTCAGCCGCCCCGCCGCCGTCTCGTCGAGGATCTCGCGAATACGGTGGGGGAGATCGAGGACCAGCTGGTTGAGGTCGATCAGCGCGGGATAGAAGTTCCGCGGGTTGAACTTCTGCTCCAGCTTCTGCGCGATCAGCCGCTCGGCGTATTCGCGGATCACGAGTTGCGGCTGATACTGCGGGTCGAGACGCTTCGTGATCCCGTCGAGGTTGAGCAGCGTCTTGGCGAGCATCGCCATCTCCGACGGCATGCGCAGGTCGTTGCGATTGCCGATCGCGATGACGTTGAACATGATCTGGCCCGTATTGAGCCGCGCCGCGTCGGCGCCATGCACGCTCGCCACGATCGTGGAGATCTCGTGCACGAACTGCAGCTTGTCGAATTTCTCCTGCATCTCCGACATCCGGATGGCCGCCTCGGCCACCTCGGTGCCGCGGTTCGACGAGAGCGCCAGGAGGAGCTTGATGATCTCGTCCTGCGTCTCGTGCGTGATGCGGCTGACCATCCCGAAATCGAGGAGGACGATCTGCGGCACGCCGTCCACGTCGCGGATGAAGATGTTTCCTGGATGCGGATCGCTGTGCCAGAAACCGTCGACGCAGATCTGTTTGAGATACGCCTGCGTGAGCACCTTCGCGAGCTCGGCATAGTCGTGGTCGATCATCGCGAGCGGCGTCAGCTTCGACACCTTCGCGCCGCGCACGAGCTCCGTCGTCAGGACGCGCGCGGAGCTGAAGTCGTGGATGACCTTCGGGACGTAGATCTGCGGGAACTGTGCGAGGTTCTCCCGGATCTGATCCATGGAAAGCGCTTCCTGGACGTAATTGAGCTCGTTGATCAGCGTGAAGCGCGCCTGCTCGATGGCGCCGACGAGATTCATCTTCCGGCCGAGGGAGGTGTGCTCCTCGAGCACCTGGGCGATGTCGGTGAAGACGTCGAGATCGTGCCGCACCTGGTCGCGCACGTTCGGCCGCTGCACTTTGACGACGACCTCGCGTCCGTCGCGGAGAACGGCGCGATGCACCTGGCCGAGGGAGGCGGCGGCGACCGGCGTTGCGTCGAATTCGAGGAACGCTTTCGAGATCCGGACGCCGAGCTCCTCTTCGACGATCCGCTCGACGTCGGCGAAGGAGAACGGATCGATGTCGTCCTGCAGCGACTCGAGCGCGTCGATGTATTCCTGCGGCACGATGTCGGGCCGGGTGGAGAGGACCTGGCCGAACTTCACGTAGGTCGGTCCCATCGTCTTCAGGGCGTTCGCGAAGGCGACGGCCCGCTGTTTGACGTCCGGCTCGATCTCGCTCGCGCCGTCGTCGGCGAGGACCATGTCCTCGGGTTCGAACGAGAGCTGAAAGTCCTTCAGCCCGTAGCGGGTGAAGAGGACGAGAAGATCACGATAGGCGCCGATGTTGCGCGCTTTCAACATGCCCGGCTCGACTGCAAACGACAGGCCCTGGCATGTTAGGATGCCCCGATTCTGCCGTAACCCTTCAGGAGCACTTCAATCATGGCAACGATGCGAACCCTCTTCACCTCGGAATCCGTTACCGAGGGGCACCCGGACAAGATTGCGGACCAGATTTCCGACGCCATTCTCGACGCCGTTCTGGCGGAGGATCCGATCGGCCGCGTGGCGTGCGAAACCCTCGTCACGACCGGCCTCGCGATGATCTCGGGCGAGATCACGACCAAGACCTACGTCGATTTTCCGTCGATCGTGCGCAACACGATCCGCGAGATCGGCTACACCCGCGCCAAGTACGGATTCGACAGCGACACCTGCGCCGTCGTCTCCTCGATCGACCCGCAGTCGCCCGACATCGCGCAGGGCGTCGACACCGGCGGCGCCGGCGATCAGGGGCTGATGTTCGGCTACGCGTCGCGTGAGACCGTCGAGCTGATGCCGATGCCGATCGTGCTGGCGCACAAACTGACGCGCCGGCTGAGCGAAGTCCGCAAGTCGAACGATCTCGACTTCCTCCGTCCCGACGGCAAGTCGCAGGTGACGGTGGAGTACGACGGGAAGCGTCCGGTGCGCGTGAACACGGTCGTCATCTCGACGCAGCACTCGCCGTCCGTGAGCAACCGCGACCTGCATGACGCGATCATCGAGAAGGTGATCAAGCCGGTCGTTCCGGCAGAGCTCCTCGACGCGAACACGATCTACCACATCAATCCCACCGGCCGATTCGTCGTCGGCGGACCGCAGGGCGACACCGGTCTCACCGGCCGCAAGATCATCGTCGACACGTATGGCGGTAAGGGCCGGCATGGCGGCGGCGCATTCTCCGGGAAGGACCCCACGAAGGTCGACCGCTCGGCGTGCTACATGGCGCGTTACATCGCCAAGAACCTCGTGGCGTCCGGCCTTGCGGACGAAGTGGAAGTGCAGCTCGCGTACGCCATCGGCGTCGCCGACCCGGTGTCGGTCTACATCGACACGTTCGGCAGCGCGAAGGTGGACGAGGCGAAGCTGGTCGAGCTGGTGCGCGACCATTTCAAGATGACGCCGCGCGGCATCATCGACTCGCTCAATCTCCGCCGCCCGATCTTCAAGAAGACCGCGGCATACGGACACTTCGGCCGCAACGAGCCGGAGTTCACGTGGGAGAAGACCGACAAGGCCGAGGCGCTGCGGGAAGCGGCGGGCGTCGGCGTCGGCGAGGCGGTTACGGTTTAAGAGCGAACAGCGTGACGTCGCCGCGCGACGTCACGTCGGCCGTGTAGCGGTCGAGTAACTGGGCAAGCGTTCTCTGGGCGGCAGGCGTCAATTGCGTCTGCCGCTCTTCTTGTTTCTTGGCGCCGCTCGACGGCGTCTGATTCTTGAAGACCGCGACGTGATCGACTCCGTCGTTCGCGAGCCGCGCCCGCAGCGCCTCGGGAGTCGGCGCGTCGAGGTACGCCGAGACCCGCTCGCCGTCGAAGTTGCCGCCGCCGGCGACCCGGCGGCTGAACCAGTAGGTCTCGTTCAAACCGACGATGAGCGTGCGTGAGCCTTCCGGCAGCGCCGCGCTCAGCCACGCGGCGGAGGCATACGAGGGGCGCACTTTCGTCAGGAACTCCTCGTCCGTCTGCTTCGCGGCGAGCAGCGAGAACGCCTCGGTGCGATCGACGTAATAGGCGACGAGGAAGAGTTGCGCCGCGACAGCGATGGCGAGGATGACGCGGAGCGGCCGCGATTCGAGCTTTGCGTCGCTCGCCGCGGCGCCGAAGAAGGGGATGAGGAGCCGCGCCGAGGGCGCGGTCATCCAGAGGAGTGCGCCGGCGATGAGGAGCGCGATGGCAACCGGTCCGCTGATCGCCGTGAGCGCCGCGAGGAGCGAGGCGCCGAGCGACTCGTCGAGGTAACGGCCATCGAAGATGTACGAGCCGAGCGTCAGCTCGCGGTACTGCGAGACGTGCGGAGCGTGCGCCGTGAGGAACGGCGCGATCGGGCTTCCGGTGAGGATGAGGTTGCGGATGAAGAAGACGCTCCCCGCAATCGCTCCGAGGGCCACGCGCCGCCACCGGCGGCGCAGCGCGAGCACGACGAGCGCGAACGGAATGAACGTGTACTTCGTCAGCAGCCCCGCTGCGAGCGCCGATTCGCCTTCGTCGTCGTCGAGGAACGCGACGCAGATACCGAGCAGCGGCCAGTCGACGAGCGACCACCCGGCGGTGAGCGCGAGAGCGGGCGTCGTCACGATCGCCGCGGTGAGCAGAGCGTTGCGCGTACGGCGGTGAATGATCGCGGCCGTCGCGATCGCGGCGATCAGGTGGATGAAGTGCGACGCGATCCCGCCCGCGAGCGCGCCGAGGAGCGTGAGCGGCGGCAAGTCCGCCGACTCGATCCCGAGCGGGAAATACGAGTGCGAGATCAGAGGCAGCGCGATGGCGCGCCCCTCGAGCACCCAGGCATGCGGCACCGCGAGGTGATACGCGAGCTCGTCGAGTGAGCTCGGCGGTGCCTGTGCGGCGACGAAGCCGAGGATGAGGACAAGTACCGCCGGAAGCGCGAAGTGTAGCGCCGCCGACTCGGCGGCGTTCTCATAGATCGCGAAGACCCCCGCGAGCGCGAAAACGACGGTGACTCCTACCATCGTCGCGGCATTCACCTTCAGCAATCCGACGAGAAAACAGACCGTCCCGAACACCGGATACCCGATCACGAAACTGAGTGCGAAACCAGGCCGTCGCCGCCGGGCGAGATGGCCCGCTCCGGCGATCGCGACCGCTTCGAGCAACGCGAAACCGAGCGACAGACCTGCGCGGCGGAAGAAATAATCGATGAGGAGAAAGCGGACGGCGAACGTCAGCGTCAGCAGCGCGGCGATGACGACGGCAACCACTCGCCACAGCGCGCGCATGACTCAGCAGCGCTTCGCCAGCGCATCGCGGATGGCGAGGATGTCCTCGATGATCTCGCGCGCCGCGTACGGCTTCAGTTGCGTCGTCCGGTCCGACAACGCTTCCGGCGGGTTGTCGTGAACCTCCATGAAGAAGCCGTCGGCACCGGCGGCCGCTGCGGCGCGGGCGAGCGGCCGCGCGAACTGCGGCGTCCCGCCGGTCTGCTTCCCTTCGCCTCCCGGCCGCTGCATCGAGTGCGTGATGTCGTAGACGACCGGCGCGCCGAGCTCGCGGATGATCGGAAACGATCGCATGTCGACGACGAGATTCTGATACCCGAACGTCGTCCCACGTTCTGTGATGAAGATGCGGTCGTTCCCGACTTCGGTCCCCTTCTGCAGGATATTCTTCGACTCCTCCGGCGAGAGGAACTGCCCCTTCTTCACGCCGACCGGTTTTCCGGTGCGGGCGGCGCCGGCGACGAGGTCCGTCTGCCGGCAGAGGAACGCCGGAATCTGGATGATGTCGAGCACCGCCCCGGCCGGCGCCGCCTGCGACGCGTCGTGGATGTCCGAGAGCACCGGCAGCCCCGTCTCGTCCTTCACCGCGCGGAGGATCTCGAGCCCTTTCTCCAGCCCCGGGCCGCGGAACGACTCGACCGAGGTCCGGTTCGCCTTGTCGAACGATGCCTTGTAGACGAGCTGGATCTTCAGCTCATCGCGGAGCTTCACCAGCAGGTGCGCCATCATCAGCGCGTGCTCGCGCGACTCGATCACGCACGGGCCGGCGATGAAGAGCGGCGGATGGTCGCCGCCGAACGTGATGTCGTTGGTGATCTGGATCGGGCGGGTCAGGGTCATGTAGGCGCGATATTGTCATATTGCGTTGGCATGTTTGCCCACGCCGTACTCGTCACCATCAGCGCCTTGATCGCGCAGGCGCAGCCGGGGAGCGTCGTCGAGATCCCCGGCGGGACGTATCGGGACAAAGTCGTCATCGCCGGTGCGCACGGTTTGACGGTGAGGCCGCGCGCGGGCGAGCACGTAACGCTTGAAGGCTCGATCGAGATCCGCGACAGCACGTCGATCGAAGTCCGCGGCATCGAAGTCCACGGTGCGCCGCAGAACTGCGTCACGTCGTGGGGCGCGTCGGACGTGACGATTGCGGACATGAACGTGCACGACTGCGGACGTGCAGGCATCTGGGCGGGTTATGAGCGGCCCGGCATCAGCCGCAAGATCGTCATCCGCGACAACACCGTCACGAACTGCGTTCTAGAGAACCGCGAACGGACCGCGCAGCATGGCTGGTCCCAGGCGATCGGCGTGCAGTACACCGACGACGTCGCCATCGCCGGGAATCACGTCTCGAAGAACTACGGCGAAGGGATCAACGTCTGCGTCACCGACCACTCGCACGTCACCGGAAACCAGCTCGCCGACAACTACAGCTTCGAGATCTACCTCGACAACGCCCGATGGGCGGCCGTCGACGGCAACACGATGACCACGACGAACGACCGCGCGTTCTTCCGGTACGGCGAGCCCGCGAGCGGCATCGGCGCCGCGAACGAGGACTACCCGTTCACGACGTCGCTCTCGCACATCACCGTCACGAACAACGTCGTTCGCGGCGCGCGATACGGCTTCTACTACGGCAACTACGGACGCGGCGGCGGGCTACACGACTTCCAGATAAGCGGCAACACCTTCGTCGTTCGCCATCGACCGGTGTACATCGAAAAATAGTCTCAGACCAGTTCGGAGAGCTCCCGTTCCGCGACCACCATCGTCGTCTTGTTTGACGCCTTGAACCCGCGGGCGGCGGCGATGAAGGAGCGGAACAGCGGGTGCGGAGCAGTGGGGCGCGAGCGGTACTCGGGATGGAACTGGCAGCCGAGGAACCACGGATGGTTTTCGAGCTCGATGATCTCGACGAACTTGCCGTCGGGCGACGCGCCGGTGACGCGGAAGCCCTTCTCCTCGAGCGCCGGGACGTACTCCGGATTCACCTCGTAGCGGTGCCGGTGGCGCTCCTCGATGAGCTCCATGCCGTACGCCTCGCGCGCGATCGAGCCTTCCTTCAGATTGCACGGATACTTGCCGAGGCGCATCGTGCCGCCGAGGGCGTCGACGCCGATGAGGTCGCGAAGCTTGTAGATCACCTTGTACGGCGACTCGTCGTCGAACTCCGTCGAATTCGCGCCGACCATGCCCGCGACGTTGCGTGCGAACTCGATCGTGGCGCACTGCATGCCGAGGCAGATGCCGAAATACGGGATCTTCTTCTCGCGCGCGTAGCGGATCGCGCGCAGCTTCCCTTCCACGCCGCGCGACCCGAAGCCGGGGCCGACCAGGATGCCGTCGACGCTCGCCAGCTCGCCGTGGTAGCCGTCTTCCTCCAGCGACTCGGAGTC
>DASXIH010000307.1:0-10473 GCA_036498125.1 Thermoanaerobaculia bacterium | reverse complement strand
TACAGGTGTATGCGACGCCAGTCTCAGTCGAGGCGGGCCGCGACGTGCCGGTCGCCGTCACAATCGTACCGACGCCGATCGAGATTCGGGTCTTCGCGAAAGACAAACCGCAAACGGATGCATCCGTCAGGCTCGACCATGCCGCCTACCTCTGGACGTCGACGATCGAGTGTGACGAGCGCGGAATGGCCACGGCCGAACTGTGGCAGCCGGGAAAGTTCTGGATCCTCACATTGGTCAAGGGCCGCGTCGCTGACGGAGAAGTTCAGACCTTTGCCGGCGATCGTGATCACATCACGTGGGAAACGCACCTTCCCGTGCATCTTGTTCGAGGTCACGTGGTCGACGCGAGTACAGGAGCGCCCATTCAGGCCGCGAATCTCTCGCTCGAGGTCACCGGCAAGGGGGTTCGCACGGCGATTTCCGATCAGGATGGAACCTTTGAGTTCGAAGCCGTCGGTGAAGGCCATCATCTGCTGCGCACCTACAAGAAAGGGTATCGGCTGCCGGAGCCGTCGCCGGTAACGCTGACCGCTGACGACGTCGACGCCGACGCGCGTGTGGAGCTGACCCCTGAGGGGACGCGCCGTCAGGCGCATGTCGTCGACGCAAGTGGCTCGCCGGTCGTCGGGGCGGACGCTTTCTTCGGCTTCGGCGCATACGTCCAGCCGATCGAGGCGAGTGACGACACCGGGTCGCTCACGCTTCCGGAGGGAAGTGGCAGTCTCTTCGTCATCCCAGCCGTCGGATCGTTTGCCATGCGGAGCATCCAAGCCGACGAGCCGGGGCCGATATCGATGACGGTGCCGCCCGGTCTAGGGTCGATCAACGTCACATCGGAGACAACCGATCACTCCCCGTTACCGTTCATCATCTTCGCGCTGCGCATGAACGGGACGCTGATTCCTCCGAGCGTCATCTCACGGTTGGCGTCGCGCCAACGGATGGCGTTCCGAACCGATGCCGATGGGCGGGCGCAACTGAGCGGGCTCCCCTTGGGCCGCTACGATATCTGGCCGGTACGGACGCGCGGCGAGTTGGACGCGATCTTCAACGGGCTGGCGCCGGAACCTGCCGCCACGGTCGTCCTGACGACGACGCCCCAGGCGGTCACACTGACCTTCCGACAGAAGACGCCGTAGACGCAGGCCGATACAACGGCCCCGGCCGCACATCCTTCACCGGGAATTGCCACCGCGGGAATTGCCACGATTACCCGTTGCCTTTTCCATGGAAACCCGTATTCTGACTCTCAACCCACACAGCGCGGCCCCCGGCCGCAGGACTGTTCAAGCAACTGTTCACGCAACCATTCAGGGAGGACGTCTCGTCGATGAACGCTCGTCGTCTAGCTCTAGCAGTAGCTTTTTGTTTCCTTGCGGCCTCGCAGGCCGCGTTCGCCGTTTCGAACAGCGTCGTCATCAGCCAGGTCTACGGCGGCGGTGGCGCTTCGACCGGAACGCCGACTTACAAGACTGACTACGTCGAACTGTTCAACGTCAGCGGCTCAGCGGTGACGCTGACCGGCTACTCCGTTCAGTACGGCTCGTCGACGGGCAACTTCTCGAGCGTGTTCGCGATCCCGAGCGGCACATCGATCCCGGCCGGGGGTTATCTCTTCCTGTCGGTGAGCAGCGCCGGGACGGCCGGAAGCAACTTCCCGGTGACGCCCGACCTGACGACGACCGCGCTGAACATGGCGGCCGGCAGCGGCAAAGTGGCGCTCGCGAATGTCGCGTCCGCCCTCGGCTGCGGAGCCACGGCGACGCCGTGCTCGCTCCCCGACGCGCGCATCGTCGACCTCGTCTCCTACGGCTCCTCGAACGACGCCGAGGGCGGCGTCACCGCCGGCAACGGTGTGGCGCTCACGAATGCGCAGGGAGCCGTGCGCGCGTCGAGCGGCTGCCAGGACACCGACAACAACAACGCCGACTTCGCAATCGTCGGAAACCCGGTGCCCCGCAACAGCGGCTCCACGAAACATCCCTGCGGCGTCGTCGTCAACAACCCGCCGGTGATCAACGCGCCGGCGAACCCGATCGCGACGGTCTTTCAGAACGCGGCGCCGTTCAGCGTCGGTCTGACCGGCACCGACGACAACAACGTCTTCACCTGGGGAGCGACCGCCGGCAACGGCGTGCAGAACGTCGTCGTCTCGAGCGGTCAGGGAACGGGCAGCGTCGCCTACACCGTGACGCTGGTGAACAACTTCACCGGAACCGCCACGTTCACCGCGACGCTCTCCGACGGTGTGAACGCGACCGTCAACCAGACCGTCAACATCACCGTGAACTCGGTGGCAGTGGACAATCCGCCGGCGATCACCGCTCCCGCTGATCCGATCGCCACCGTGACCGAGAACGCGGCGCCGTTCAACGTGACGCTGAGCGGAAGCGACGACCACGCGGTTTACGCCTGGTCGGCGACCTCGGGAACCGGCATCTCGTCCGTCACGGTCTCGAACGCGAACGCGAGCACCGCGACGTTCAACGTGACGCTCACGAACAACTTCACCGGGACGGCGACGTTTACCGCGTCGCTCTCCGACGGCGTGAACGCCCCCGTCACGCAGGCCGTGAACATCGCCGTCAATCCTCCCGCGATTCCGGCCGGTACGATCGTCATCAGCCAGTTCTACGGCGGCGGCCACAACTCCGGCTCGACGTACAACAACGACTACATCGAGCTGTTCAACCGCACCAACGCCCCGGTCTCCGTCGAGGGATGGGCGGTGCAGATGTACTCGTTCGGCACGAACGCCTGGGCCGCCACGCCGCTCCACGGCACGATCCAGCCGTACAGCTACTACCTGATTCAGGAAGCGCAGGGAACGACGGCGACCGGCGGCACCACGCCGCTGCCGACGCCTGACGTCGTCGATACGAACGACGTCGGCTCGACGGCCGGCCGCATCGCGCTCACCAGTACCGCCGTCGTGCTGCCCACCGCCTGCTCCACGCGCGCGGACATCCTCGACTTCATCGGCTACAGCAGCAGCACGAACAACGCGACGTGCGCCGGTCGCACCACGATTCCGACGTCGCTTTCGAACACTCTCGCCGGCTTCCGCACCCTCGGCGGCTGCACGTTCAACAACAACAACGCCGACTGGGCGGTCGCGCCTCCCGCGCCGCGCAATTCGGCCTCGCCGATCAACGACTGCACGAATCACCCGCAGGCGACCCTGCACGTGATGATCAGCCAGGTGTACGGCGGCGGCGGCAACAGCGGCGCCACGTACGCGAACGACTTCGTGGAGCTGTACAACCCGCTCGACACCGACGTCCCGCTCGATGGCTGGTCGATCCAGTACGCCTCCACGACCGGCAACGGCTGGGCAGGCCAGATCCAGCCGCTCGGCGGCACCATCCAGGCTCACAACTACTTCCTCATCAAGCTCGCCAGCGGCACGACGGGCGAAGGGCTGTCGGTGGACGGCGCGAACGTCATCGGCAGCATCAACATGGCGGCGGGCGCCGGCAAGATGGCTCTCGTGAAGCGATACGGAGCGCTCTCGGGCAACTGCCCGGTCGGCGATCTCGATCTGGTCGACTTCATCGGCTACGGCACCGGCACCGACTGCTTCGAGGGCGGCGCTCCCGCGCCCACGCTATCGAACACGCAGTCCGCTGCCCGCGCCAATGAGACCGACACCGACCAGAACAGCGTCGACTTCACCAAGCAGACGCCGAATCCGCACGGCGGCCCCGGCGGACTGGTACCGCTGCCGCCGAACGTGACCAGCACCGAGCCGGCCCCGACGAACGCGCCTTATGACGCCACCGTCCGCGTCGACTTCGGCGAAGCGGTGACCGTGGCGCCGGGCTGGTATTCGATCACTTGCGCCTCGAGCGGGGATCACAGCAGCGACGTCACCGTCGCCTCGGCTTTCAGCGACAAGAGCTGGCTCATCACCCCGAACGTCTCCTTCACCCCGGGCGAGACCTGCACCGTCACCGTCTTCCACGACAAGGTCACGAACGAAGACGTCACCGCGCCGCCCGACGCGATGCATCCGCTGAATGACTTCACGTTCAGCTTCACCGTGGCGACCGGCGCTGACGCGCCGTACCCGGCGAGCGTTCACCTGACGATGGGCAATCCGTCCAACGCCATCGACGACGTCAACGTCCCGAACAACTATCTGATGATGAAGCCGGCGTACGCGGAGTCGTACAACCGCGGCAAGGGCACGCCGAACTGGGTGAGCTGGCATCTCGACTCGTCGTGGTACGGCTCGCTCGCCCGCATCGATACTTTCCGCGCCGATCCGAAGGTGCCTTCGGACTGGTACCGCGTCGAGGAGACGGACTTCACGAGCTCCGGTTTCGACCGCGGCCACATGTGCCCGAACGCCGACCGCGACAACCAGAACCGCATTCCGATCAATCAGGAAACCTACCTGATGTCGAACATGGTTCCGCAGTCTCCCGACAACAACCAGGGACCGTGGGCGAACCTCGAGGGCTACCTCCGCACGCTCACCGATGCCGGCAACGAGATCTACATCGTCTCCGGTCCGGCGGGCGTCGGCGGCACCGGCAGCAACGGCGGCGTCACGACGACGCTCGCGAACGGCCACGTGACGGTTCCCGCCTACACGTGGAAGGTCGCGCTGGTCCTTCCGGGGCAGACCGGCGACGACGTCGCGCGCGTCACGGCCTCGACCCGCGTCATCGCCGTGATCATGCCGAACGTTCAGGGCATCCGCACCAGCAACTCCAGCGACTGGATGACCTACCTGACGACGGTCCACGCCGTCGAGCAGCTCACCGGCTACAACTTCTATTCGAACGTACCGCAGGTGATTCAGAACGCGATCGAAAACGGCGTGAACGGCGACAACCCGCCGGGCACGGCCGATCAGTCGGTCAGCACGACCGAGGACAACGCGACGACGTTCAACCTGACGGTGGCGAACCCGACGGCGAATGCGCTCACGTACAACATCCTGACCAGCCCGGCGCACGGCACGCTCTCCGGCTCGAACGGCAGCGAGACGTACACGCCGGCGCCGGACTTCAACGGTACCGACTCGTTCACCTACACCGTCAGCGACGGCACGCATACGTCGAACACCTCGACCGTGACGATCACGATCTCCGAAGTGAACGACGCCCCGTCGGCCGCCGACGACGCCAAGTCGGTGAATGAAGACTCGTCCATCACGTTCCCGGCTTCGGATCTCACCACGAATGACAGCGCCGGTCCGGCGAACGAGTCCGGCCAGACGCTGACCGTTACCTCGGTCACGCCGACCGCCGACACGCACGGCACGGTGTCGCTGAGCAGCGGCCAGGTCACCTACACCCCGACCCCGCTCTACTCCGGCAACGCCAGCTTCACCTATCAGGTCTGCGACAACGGAACGACCGCGGGCGTCACCGATTCGAAGTGCGCGGCCGCGACGGTCAACGTCACGGTCAGCTTCGTGAATCACAACCCTGTCGCGTCGATCGACGCGCCGTCGACCGGCAGCGAAGGCTCGGCGATCAGCGTCAGCGGCAGCGCGACCGACGTCGATCCGGGCGAATCGTTCACGTTCGCGTTCAGCGTCACGAAGAACGGCTCTCCGTATGCCAGCGGCACCGGCACGCCGTTCTCGTTTACGCCGGACGACAACGGCACGTACGTCGTCTCCGAGGTCGTCACCGACTCGCACGGCGGCCAGGGCTCAGCCTCGGCCACGATCAGCGTCAGCAACGTCAATCCTGTGATCTCCGCGGTCTCGGGTCCGGCGTCTGCGCTCGCTCTCTCCAGCGCGACCGCGACCATCAACGTCACCTACAGCGACGCCGGCTCGGCCGACACGCATACCGCGGTCTTCACTTGGGGCGACAACACGACGTCGAATGCGTCGTGCTCCGGCGGGACCTGCAGCGCCTCGCACACGTTCTCGGCAACGGGCGTCTATGACGTGCTCGTCACGGTGACGGACGACGATGGCGGCTCGGCAAGCGGCGACTTCCAGTATGTGGTCGTCTACAACCCGAACGGCGGCTTCGCCACCGGCAGCGGCTGGATCAGCCAGCCGGGCGGGAAGGCGACGTTCAACTTCTCCTCGAAGTACCAGAAGAACGTTCTGCTGCCGCAAGGCAGCACGTCGTTCCAGGTCGGAGGCTTCACCTTCACCAGCACGGCGTCCGAGTGGCTGGTCGTCTCCGGCAACAAGGCGCAGCTCAAAGGCACCGGCACGATCGCGAACATGAGCGGCACGTTCGGCTTCCTCGTGACCGCGACCGACGGCCCCGACGCCTTCGGGATCAAGGTCTGGAACACCAGCACCAACACCGTCGTCTACGACTCGGGCACTCCCCAGGTCCTCGGCGGAGGCAACATCCAGGTTCACTAAGCAAACTCACCACGGAGGCACAGAGGACTCAGAGTTCTCTGTGCCTCTGTGGTGAAATGCGGTTCATGTTGAATCGCCGCGACTTCGCAACGACCATCTCGCTCGCGACCCTCGCCATCGCCGCAGCTCCCGCCGGCAGGATTGCCGGCGCCACACAGAAGCCGAAGCGGCTCGCGCCGGGGGATACGGTCGGCTTGGTGCTTCCAGCGAGCTCTGAGCTGGCAGGCGATGAGATCTCGTTCGCGCGCGACCAGCTGAAGGCGATCGGCTTCGAGGTCGTCATCGGCGCGCATGCATACGACCGCTGGGGCTATCTCGCCGGCCACGACCGCGACCGCGCGGACGACATCAACAAAATGTTCGCCGACGACAAGGTCGCAGGCGTCATCTGCTTCACCGGCGGCTGGGGCTCGCCGCGCCTTCTCCCCTATCTCGACTACGACCTGATCGCCCGCAAGCCGAAGGTCATCCTCGGGTTCAGCGACATCACGGCGCTCCTCAACGCGATCCACAAGAAGAGCGGCATCGTGACGTTCCACGGCCCGGTCGGCGGCTCGACATTCGAGCCGTACAGCCTCGAGAACTTCAAACGCGTCGTCATGACCGCGGAGCCCGCGGGCGAGCTCGCGGCGCCGGCGAAGAAGCCGAGCGAGCTGGTCGATCGGACGAACCGCATCATCAAGCTCGCCGCGGGCAAAGCGAGCGGCCGGTTCGTCGGCGGCAACCTGACGATGGTGCACTCGCTCATGGGCACTCCGTACGAAGTCGAAACCAACGGCGCGCTTCTCTTCCTCGAAGACGTGCACGAAGAGCCGTACCGCATCGACCGGATGCTGACGACCCTCGCCCTCGCCGGAAAACTCGACCACCTCGCCGCCTTCGTCTGGGGCCGCTGCAGCGACTGCAAGATCACCGGCCCGAGCTTCAGCATCGAAGACATTCTCCGCGACCGCTTCGCCAACGCCTCCTACCCCGCCCTCTCCGGCCTCTCCTTCGGCCACATCGAACAAAAGCTCACGATCCCGATCGGCGTCCTGGGAACGGTGGACGCCGATGCGGGCAGAGTAACCATCGACGAACCCGCTGTGAGCTGAGGGTTTCGAGGTTACGGAGTTGCGGGGTTTCGAAACCCCGTAACCTCGTAACCACGCAACCCGTCTCCTGTTTACACTTCCGTCACAACCCTCCCCCAACCCAACCACGTATTCCCCGTCCGTGGGTATGATCGCCCGCACTCGCCCCTAACTCACAAAGGAGAAGACATGCGCAGAGGCTTCCTTGCACTCACGGCACTCGTGCTGTTTGCCATACCCCTGTCATCTGCGACCGCCCAGACGGCCGACGAGATCGTCGCCAAATACGTCAAAGCGATCGGTGGAATGGACAAGATCAATGCTCTGAAGACGTTGAATCGGAGCGGCAAGTTCACGGGAGGCGGCGGCTTCGAGGCGCGGCTCTCCCAGGAGAACAAGCGCCCCAACCTGGTCCGCGAGGACTTCTACATCCAGGGGATGGACGGCGTCACCGCGTACGACGGCAAGACCGGCTGGAAGATCGATCCGTTTCAGGGCAAGAAAGACCCCGAGCCGCTGGGTGAAGACGAGCTGAAGGACATCATCTCCGACGCCGACTTCGACGGCCCGCTCATCAACTACGCCGCGAAGGGAAACAAGGTCGAGTACGCCGGCATCGAGCCGGTCGAGGGGACCGACGCCTACAAGTTGAAGGTCACCATGGCGGACGGCGAGGTCCGCTACTACTACATGGACACCGACTACTACGTCCCGATCAAGATCGAGACGAAGCGGATGATCCGCGGCGCAGAGCGTGAGTTCGAAACGTCGCTGGGCGACTACAAAGAGGTCGACGGCGTCTACCTCCCCTGGTACCTCGAGAGCGGCCCGAAGGGCTCTCCGTTCAAGGGGAAGATCACGTACGACAAGATCACGGCGAACGGCAACCTCGCCGAGGCCCGCTTCATCGAGCCGGTCGCCGGCGCCAAGACGCCCGCGCAGCACGAAGGGCAGCCCACCGACGCCTCGCAGACGCAGCCGAAGACGCAGCAGGAAAAGCAGCAGAAGAAACCGCCCACCAACGAACCGAAGAAACCGCCGGTGGAGAGATAAACCGATGAAAGCAACGCGACTCCTTCTCGCCACACTTTTCGTTGCGGGCTCCGCGCTCGCGCAGACGTCCGCCCAGCCAAGTACAGTCAAGTTCGACTCCGACACGATCTCCGGCCTCGGCGCGCGCAACATCGGCAGCGCCGCCATGTCGGGCCGCATCGCCGCCATCGCCGCCGTCCATGAGGGCGACCGCCTCACGATCTACGTCGGCGCCGCCAGCGGCGGCGTCTGGAAGTCGGTCAACGGCGGCACGACGTACAAGCCGGTGTTCGACAAACAGCCGGTGCAGTCGATCGGCGCCATCGCCATCGATCCGAAGAACCCGAAGGTCGTCTGGGCCGGCTCCGGCGAAGCGTGGATGCGCAACTCCGTGTCAGTCGGCGACGGCATCTACAAGTCGACCGACGGCGGCGACAACTGGACCAACGTGGGTCTTCCGAACTCGGAGCACATCGCGAAGATCCTCATCGACCCGACGGACACCAACACCGTCTACGCGTGCGTTCCGGGCAAGCTCTGGAGCGACAGCGACGACCGCGGGGTCTACAAGACGACCGACGGCGGCAAGAGCTGGAACCAGGTGCTGAAGGGCTCGAACGCCTCGACCGGCTGCTCGATGCTCTCGTTCGACAGCTCCAACCCGAAGACGGTCTACGCAGGCCTTTGGGACTTCCGCCGGAAAGGGTGGACGTTCCGTAGCGGCGGCGACGGCCCGAATGCGCCGAGCGGCAGCGCCCTCATGAAGTCGACCGACGGCGGCGCCACCTGGAGCTCGCTCGACGACAAGTCGGCGCCCGGCCTTCCGACGAAGCCGTGGGGCCGCGTCGCGGTGACCGTCGCGCCGTCGAACCCGAACATCGTCTACGCGTTCGTCGAGGCCGAGCCGCCGAAAAACGCGCTCTACCGCTCCGACGACGGCGGCAAGACGTGGTCGCAGCGCGACCGCTCGCAGTTGATGATCTGGCGCCCGTTCTACTTCGCCAACCTCATCGTAGACCCCAAGAACCCGGACAAGATCTACAAGCCCGACCTGAACCTCATCGCCAGCAATGACGGCGGCAAGAGCTTCTCGGTCGTCGGCGGCGCCGCCCACGGCGACTGCCACGACGTCTGGGTCGATCCGCAGGACACCGACCACGTCATCGCGGGCGACGACGGCGGCCTCTGGTACTCGTACGACGGCGCGAACCGCTGGTGGAAGGCCGACAACCTGCCGGTCTCGCAGTTCTACCACGTGAGCCTCGACATGGATTCGCCGTACCACGTCTACGGCGGCCTGCAGGACAACAGCTCCTGGGTCGGCGCCTCGCAGTATCCCGGCGGCATCACGAACGCGCAGTGGGAAAACATGTACGGCGGCGACGGCTTCTGGATGTTCACCGACCCGACCGACAACGACTACCTCTACACCGAGTCGCAGGGCGGCGACATCGCGCGGGTCAACCGCAAGACGCACGAAGTACGCGGGATCAAGCCGCTCCCGAACTACAAGGAAGGGAAGCTCCGCTACAACTGGAACACGCCGATCCACGTCAGCCCCACCGGCGCGGTCTACCTCGGCTCGCAGTACCTCTTCCGCACCCGCGACCACGGCCAGACGTGGGAGCGCATCTCCCCCGATCTGACGACGAACAATCCCGAGAAGCAGCTGCAGGAGCAGTCGGGCGGCGTCACGGTCGACAACTCGTCGGCCGAGATGAACAACACGATCTACGGCATCTCGGAGTCGCCGAAGAACAAGGACGTCGTCTGGGTCGGTACCGATGACGGCAACGTCCAGGTCACGCGCGACGGCGGCAAGTCGTGGACGAACGTCACGAAGAACCTCGCGCTGGCGCCGAACGCCTGGATCTCGTACGTCGACACCGGCCACTTCGGCGAAGGCACGGCGTTCGTCACGGTCGATATGCATACGACGGGCGACATGAAGCCGTACGCCTACAAGACGACCGATTTCGGCAAACAATGGACTTCGCTCGTCGCCGACAACTCCGG
>DASXIH010000306.1:0-3804 GCA_036498125.1 Thermoanaerobaculia bacterium | reverse complement strand
TTGCGGAGAAGGTCTGCGCATAGTCGTTCTCGGCCGCATAGGCGCGCAGCGCGAGGCCACCCTCGTCATGTCCGAAGGCGAGCTGCTGAATCGTCGCCTCGTTCGTCTGCAACGGCGTCCCGTTGCTGCGCGACTCGTGGTAGCGGGACAAGCGGAGGAACGTCAGCGCGTGGGCGACCGTCGCGTCGAGCGCTTCATGCTTCGAGTTCGCGTCGACGTCTACCGCGCCGCGCGAGCCCGGCCCGACGAGCACGTAGCCGTCGGTATCGAACAGATCGGCCGCGAGGGATACACGCCAGTCGTCCCTGCCACGCGCGACGAATAGCGAGGCATCGCGCGTCGCTTCCGATCCGCCGGAAACGTCGGCGACGACCGCGTCATCGCGACGCCGGAGAAACTGCACCACGCCGCCCATCGCGCCGCTGCCATACAGGTCCGACGCGCCGCCGCGCAGCACTTCGATGCGCTCGAGCGAGGTCCGCGGCACGCGTCCCCAGAAGATCCAGCCGCCGAACGGATCGTTCAACGGGATTCCGTCGTCGAGGACGATCGCGCGCGACGCGCCGCTCGCACCGACGCCGCGAAGCGAGACGCCCTGCGCCGTCGGATTCGCAACCCGCGACCCGCTGCGGCGAAACAGCGTGAAGCCGGGCACCTGCCGCAGCGTGTCGTCGATCAGCGGCGACGCGCTCATGGCGACTGCCTGCCGATCGAGAACCACCACCGAAGCCGGCGTGTCGGCGAGCCGCGTCTCGGTCCGCGTAGCGGTCACCGTGATCGAGTCGCTGGTCGTCGCCTGCTGGCCAAAGAGCGGCGCGGCGACGAGGAGCACCAGCCAACGCACGCGCGCGATTCTACGTAGAATCCGCCGGGCATGCCCGAGTTCACGCCTCCGTGGTGGCTCCGCAACGCGCACGCGCAGACGGTATTCGGACGGATCGTCCGGCCGCGGCGCCTCGTGGAGCTGGAGCGTGAGACGATCGGGACGCCCGACGGCGATGAACTGGTCCTCGATCACCTCGCCGGCGACCCGAAAACACGTTTCATACTGATGCACGGCCTGGAAGGAAGCTCCAACTCCGTTTACATGCAAGGACTGCTCTCAGCCATCGCGCGGCGCGGCACCAGCGCCACCGCGATCAACTTCCGCTCCTGCGCGCGCGATCCGAAGAACCTCTCGCGCATGCTGCCGAACCGCCGCCCGCGCTTCTATCACTCCGGTGAGACCGGCGACTTCGACTTTGTCGCGAACGCACTTGCGAAACGTTGGCCCTCCACGACCTTCCTCGCCATCGGCGCCTCCCTCGGCGGCAACGCGCTCCTCAAATGGCTCGGCGAACATCCCGGCCAGACGACGATCGCCGCCGCTGTCACGATCTCGGTTCCCTACGACCTCGGCGCCGGCGCCATTCACCTCGAAGAGAGCTGGGGCGGACGCCTCTACGTGAACCGATTCCTGAACACGCTGAAGAAGAAAGTGAAAGCGGTCGCGAACACCTTTCCGGAGACCACTCTCGATATCGACCGCGTCATGCGTTCGCGCACCTTCCGCGAGTTCGACGACGCCGCGACCGCGCCGCTGCACGGCTTCCGCGACGCGGACGACTATTACGCGCGATCGAGCTCAATTCACTTTCTCCCGAAGATCACCACGCCGGTGCTCTGCATCAGCGCCGAGGATGATCCGTTTCTGCCGAAGGAGGCGCTGGAGCGGGCGCGCGCGGCGGCGCCGCCGAACGTTCAGTTCGTGACGACGCCGCACGGCGGACATGTCGGGTTCGTCGGCGAGTCGATGACCTACTGGGCCGAGGAGCTGGCAGTGGAGTGGTTGCTCGCCCAATGAGACGTCCGATCCTCACTCCGGCGCAGCGCTCCGTACTCCTTTCCGTCTGCACGGCCGTCTACGGCCTCGCCGTCGCGTTCGCGACCTATCCGCACTGGCTCAAAGCGGCGCCGGCCGGCCAGCTCCCCGGCTACATGACGAGCGAAGGGCTGAATGCGAATGCGTCGTTCCGTTTCTACCTCACCCTCGTCATCCTGCCGCTCCTCTCGACCCTCCTGTTTCGGCCGGTCGTCGAAAGGCTGACGCGTCCCGATACCCGCGCCTGGGCGCGGAACGGGTTCGCGTGGGCGCTGCTCACCGCTCCGTGGTACGTCAGCGTGGCGCGGCAGGACATCCTCTGGACGGCGTTGCCCGGCCTGATTGCGGCCACTCTTTTCACTCTGCTCCGGCGCGTCGATGTCGACTTCAGCCGCCGCGACGCGATTCTCCTTCCGACCTTCGCGTCGGTGCTCATCGGGCTCGTCGACATGACGAAACTCCCGGTGGAGCGGGCGATGCCGATCGCCGCGGGCATCGTGATCGTCGTGCGGATCCTCACCTCCTCCTTCGCGTTCGCCGCGGCGCCTCTCGGACTGGTGCTCCAGACGCACTTCTTCGCGCGCGATCAGCGCTACGCAGGCTGGCCCGCGATCGCAATCGCCGTCCTCACGCCGTTCGTCCTGCGCGCGTTCGTCAAGAACCGGCCCGACATTCACCGGCGGATCCGTGTCGCCGTCGCATTCGCGATCTTCCCGATCGTTGCGTACTCGTACGTCAGCGCCGTGAGCCTCTACACGGCGGAGCACTTCCAGCGCGTCGATCTCTTCGAAGACAGCCACCACCTCGCTCCGGGGTGGGAGATCTTCCACGGCGCGCGGCCGTACAAGGACGTCGTTCCGATGCACGGCCTGCTCGACGACGGCCTACTCGACGCCGCGATCATGCGTTTCAGCAAGCCGAACATCGGCGCGGTGATGAAGATCCGCGGCACCATCTCGACGCTGATCGGCCCCGCGCTCTACTTCCTCGCGTTCGCCGCCACCGGTTCTCCGGAAGCGGGCATCCTCGCCTTCTTCGCGACGGTGATGATGGGCTACAGCGTCGGCGGACTCCGTTTCGTCCCGTCGCTCGTCGTCCTGGCGTTCGTCGTCGCCGCATTGCGCCGCCGCAACGCGCGGCTCCTCGGCTGGGCGGGCGGGCTCTGCGTCGTCGCCGGGCTCACCGGTCTCGACATGGGCCTCTACAGCGGCCTCGTGACGCTCGCCGGAATCCTCCGTTTCCCCGACCGCAAGCGCGCATTCAAGCTGACGTCGATCGGCGTCGCGATCGTCTTCGGCGTCGCGCTGATCGGAATGCTGATCGGCGGCTTCCTGGTCGACTTCTTCCGCGTCAGCCTCTTCGAGATCGCGAACCTCGGCCCGGTCTACACGCTCCGGCCGATGGAAGGCGGGCCGCCGCAGTCACTCGACCGCCAGTTCCCCGAGATCCTCACCGCCGTCTTCGACCAGCGCGGCATGATGTACCTCGGGTGGATCGCCTCCATGGTGATCTTCGCGGTCATGCTGACGCGACGCGGCGCCCGTCGCCTCGAGCCGCTGTTCGTCATGGCGGTCTTCGTCCTGGCGACCGGCATCTCGTACGCCGAGCGGCAGCACATCTACTACCACTTCATCCTGCCGGGCTTCATCGCCACCGCGGCGTACATCTTGTTCCGGCGGCGCAGCACGGCGGCACGCCTCGGCGGAGTGGCGCTCGTCGCGATCCTCGTCGTCCTCACCAACTTCACCATCCACTTCGCGATCGATACCTACCTGCGCCGCACGCACGCCCCCACCGACCCGCTCTGGCGCGAGGTGGGGCTGCCGACCGGACGTCTCGCCCTCTTCCACGAGCAGGACATCGAGTTCATCGACACCGTCCAACGCTGGACGGCCAGTCACCTCGGACCCGGTGACACCTTCTACGACTTCACCGATCACGCG
>DASXIH010000305.1:0-1554 GCA_036498125.1 Thermoanaerobaculia bacterium | reverse complement strand
GAACGAGTGGATCGTCGACGGCACGCCGACCGACTGCGTGAATCTCGCGGTCCTCAAGGTGATGCGCGATGCGCGCCCCGACATCGTCGTCTCCGGCATCAACTTCGGTCCGAACCTCGGCGACGACGTCACCTACTCCGGCACGATCTCCGCCGCGTTCGAGGGGGCGCTGCTGAACATCCCGTCGATCGCGTTCTCCGCCCTCGTCGGCGAGCACTTCTCGTTCGACCGCTGCGCGGCCTTCGCCGGCGCTCTGGTGCGGCACGCGCTGGAACACGAGCGCGACCCGAACGTCATCCTCAACGTGAACTTCCCCGTCGGCGCCTTCACCGGCGTGAAGGTGACGCGCCTCGGGCGCCGCATCTACTCGGAAGCGGTCATCGAGCGCCAGGACCCCCGCGGCCGTTCGTACTATTGGATCGGCGCCGGGCCGCCGATCTGGTACCCCGGCGAAGGGACGGATTTCGAGGCGATCCAAGGCGGATATATCTCGATCACGCCGCTGCACCTCGACCTCACCCACCACGCATCGATCCCGCGGCTCACGCCGCTCGAGGAGCTCCTTGGCGACGTCGCAAAAAACGCCTAGCGCGCTCATGGTTGACCGCTATGTCGCGGCGCGCGGGATCACGGACGACCGGATTCTGGAGGCGATGCGCCAAGTGCCGCGGCACCGCTTCGTGCCGCAGGTCGTCGCGGCGAAGGCGTACGGGCCCGGCGCGCTCCCGATCGGCAAAGGGCAGACGATCTCGCAGCCGTACATCGTGGCGCGGATGATCGAGCTGCTCGATCTCGCCGGCAACGAAAAGGTGCTGGAGATTGGCACGGGAACGGGATACCAAGCGGTCGTACTCTCGAAACTGTGTGCCAGAGTCTTCTCGATCGAACGGGTCAACGAGCTCGCCCTCCGCGCGACGGCGATCATCCGCGAGCTGAAGATCAACAACGTGTCGGTGAAGGTGTTCGACGGCACGTACGGCTGGTCGGACCAGGCGCCGTTCGACCGCATCATCGTCGCCGCCGCGGCGCCGGAAGTCCCCGAGCCGCTGCTGCAGCAGCTCAAGCGCACCGGCAAGCTGGTGATCCCGATCGGGCCGGAAGGCTCACAGCGCCTGGCGCTCGTCACGCGCGTCGGGACGCAGTGGCGGATCGAGGACCGCGGCTCCGCCGAGTTCGTGCCGCTCGTCGGAAAGTTCGGCTGGAAGGAGTGAGATGCGCGCTCGCGGGCTGCTGATCGTCACCGCGATCGTCTCCGCGATCCTCGGCGCCGTCGTCGCGTACCTCGTCCTCACCGTCCCGAACGACATTCAGGCCGCGGCGCTGATGAAGCGCGCCAAATCGCAGATGGAGTCCGGCAAGACCGACCAGGCGCGCACCTCGCTCGCGCGGATCGTCCAGCAGTATCCGCGCACCGATGCCGCCGCAGCCGCGACGGTAGCCCTCATCCGCCTCGACGACGATGACGGCGCCAAGACGCAGCACGAGCTCGCGTCCATGCGCGAGTCGCTGTCGATGACCATCGCCCGCCTCGCCGCCGCCGAGAACGAGATCCAC
>DASXIH010000304.1:0-11964 GCA_036498125.1 Thermoanaerobaculia bacterium | reverse complement strand
CCGGTCGCTGAAACGACTAGCCCGCTAGCGACAAGCCGTGACAAGTCGCTCGATCACCGGGTCGAGCGAGGCGTGCATCGTACACAGCACGGGGCCGACCGTGTCTGAGGTGTCGAGGCAATCGCCGTTGGCATACTCGATTCGCGTCAGCGTCTCGTTGTCGTCGGCCATCTCGCGGATGGGGCGAACCGATCGGACATGCCAGACGACCACCTTCACCGGCAGGCCGGTCTCGTAATTGAGGACCTCGAAGAAGGGGAACGTAGCCACGGCTAATTGAAGTATAACGTTAGCCGTGGCTATGTCAACCCATGCCGCCGCGCGCAAAGGGAGACCGGTTGCCGGAAGCGATCGCATTCGGGCGGCGTCTGCGCGAGCGCCGTGAGGCGAGGGAGTGGACGCTCGAACAGCTCGCTGAGGCGGCTGGAATGAACCCGCTACAGGTCGGCCACATCGAGCGTGGCGCGAGCGACGTGAAGTTGTCGACCATCGTGAAGCTGGCGCACGCGCTCGAAACGACGGCGAGCGAGCTGCTGCGGTCGATTCGGTGATCGTCTGCTCCTGGCCGGGGCAAAGCGCGCCATGCCCGGGCGACCGGTTCCGAGGCTCGGGCCAGCGGTTCCGAGCATGGGGCCGACAGTTCCGAGCACGGGGAAAGCAGTTCCGAGCATGGGGAAAGTAGTTCCGCGCACGGGGAAAGCGGTTCCGAGCATGGGGAAAGCAGTTCCGAGCATGGGAAAGTAGTTCTGAGCATCGGGCCAGTAGTTCCGACCATGGGGCCCAGCAGTTCCGAGCACCGGGCCAGCGGTTCCGACCATGGGGCAAGCAGTTCCGAGCATGGCGCAAGCGGTCCAGTGAGGCGGAATGCCGGAACGAAAAAACTTTCTTGACACCGAACGGCTGACTCCGATAAGATACTAAACGCGAAGTCGGATCCTCGATTGAGAAGGGTAAGTTGGGGTCACATCTGGAAACACAACTTAACTGGTGAGAAAGAATAGCGGGAAGTTGATTCTCCAGATGCGACCCCAACTTACGAACGTACGGTAGCCGAGCACGGGCGCTTGGGCGGCGCAGTTTTCACAGTCTCGCGCCTGTGCAAACTGCGCCGTTCGTTTCGGCGCGCCTAACGACCTGTGCTTCAGCGGCTGCGCGCCGCGAGCAGAGGTGAAATCCAGGAGTAGCAGACGGCGGCACGCAGTCCGCTGCAAGCGCGAGTCGGGCGGCGTGTGCATTAGCGACGCAATCCTGGCCGTCCGGTTTGGTCATCGTAGTCAAAAATCCCAACCGACAAACCGTTCAGGAGGGCTCGCCAAAAATGGACGCTGGTGGAATGAGGACTTAACGCTCGCCAGAGGCTGGCCGGAGCCGCATCTACGATGGTGATACGTTCGAAGCCTGATTCGTGGAGGCGACTCTGCAGCTGCGCGACCGCTATAGCCCTGTTCGAGGTACGTGCGACCGCTAACACGCTATGTATCTCACCGGCCGCGTACACAGGATGTGACAACCCGGTCTCCGCGTTAGCAAGGATAGCGATCATTTCCCCGGATGCCCAACGTTTGCCGCTCGCCGGCGCCGCGCTCACACGGCAAGAGCGACACACGAGCATGATACGACGGACGTGGCAGCGAACCGCACGGCGTCCGGTGCATGTGCCGCGTTAGGTGCCCGCCCCGACGAGGCGCGACCCGGGAAGGCCAACGCTCAGGAGGTGCTCGCGCAGTTCCATCACGGCGTCCACGCGTGAGGCGAAGAGGAATCGGGCATGAGAGTCGTAGTACATCGCCGAACAGCCCAATGCTCTCATCGCTTCAATCTTTCGCCGAATGACAGTAATAGGCGCCTCTCGACGCGAGAACGACTGATCGAAAGAGAAGACGAGTTGGTAGCTTTCTGTCTCGCCCGCGATACGCGCGTAAGACACATGATGCCTGCTCTGTCGTTCGTGAATGCCAGTGTCAGGATCAAGGAACAGCGCAGTCCGGCCTACCACGTTCTTCCGTTCAGGTGACACTTGTACGAGGTTGAGTAACCGGCTCTTATCCGCATCGGCCCACGGTCCCGTGAACATGGGATCCGCAACAACCTCATAGCCGATGTTCGTCAACTCGCGTGAGAAAAAACGCTTGACGAGATCGTACGAATCGCCGAGATACTTGGTATTCACGGGGGCACCTAACGCATCTGCGGTTCAGCGGCTGCGCGCCGCGCGAGAACGTGACCCTAAGACTAGCAGGGACGGTACGCAGCCCGCTGCAAGCTCGAGTTATCAAAGCACGAATTCGATCTCCTCTTCGATGCCCGCCGAGTCGTGTTTGTCGATCCACAGCTAAAACTTTCGCTTGACACGTCACGGCTGACCCTGGTAGAGTTCCAAACTGCGAAGTCGGTCCTCAACGTGAGAACGATTTCGCCGGCGAACGGGTACGATCGATCGGTTGGACTTTGCCAAGGGATCGTATCCATGCGGGAGTGAGCGGTGCTCCTCCTGCCGAGAGCGCCCGAGGTGCGCGCGCACTTCGGGAAATCATCAACCGGAAGAACCGGCATTTTGCCGGGGACTCCAGCCGATGGAAACGCCTCGTACTCGTCGACAAGTCTTGGCGCTCCGTCGGACAAATCTGTGAGAGGAGCATCAAATGTCCAACGCAATCCAGAGCACCGCAAATACCACCACAACCCGAGCTGCGGACACGCCGCAGCCAACCACGTCGCTGACACCCGAGGTCCTCGTCGATCAGTTGCGAGTCATCCGGACGACTTTGCCGGAGAACACGCCGCTGACGCCGAAGCAGCGGGCGGCGATGCGGAAGCGTGCGCTGACGCCGGAGGGAATCCTCCAGGCGTCGATCAATGTGATCGGCGTCTCGGACGTCGTCGCGTCGGCGGTCGGTCAGCCGCTCGGCGACGTTCGGAGTCTGCAGGATGAGTCGAACCGCTGGACGACGGTGGAGGACGAGCTGAAGGCGTTGCTCAACAACGTCTCCGACGCGAACCTCATCCGCAAGAACCGGCTCGCGCTCATCGCGGGGCAGGCGTACGGGGTCGGAACGCAGCTGGCGCGGGACCCGGCGAACGTCCTGGTCACGCCGCACGTGCAGGAGATCAAGCGTCTGAAGAAGGCGGCGAATCGTAAGAAGCCGCAGCCGACGACGCCCGGATCGCCGGCACCGCAACATCCTGTCGATGCGCCTAAGGTCGAGGCGTAAAACGAGCGTTTAGGAAACGCGGCCGGGCGCGTGAGAGGCGCGCCCGGCCCCTTTCGAGGCAGGGAGAGAGAGCAATGCATCATCAGAACAGGAAGTTGACGCAGGCGGAGAGAGACGCGATTACGGCGAAGTATCAGCGTCGCCTCATCGAGCTCGGGATCCCGATTTTCGGACTGCCGGAAGAAGGCGAGCTTGCACCGGAGCTGGGACGTTTACCGACCCGGACGCCGAGGAACGTGAGGTTGCCAGGGAGCAGGGGCGCGCGAAGGCGGCGGAGTTCCAGCGCCGGATTGTCGACGCGACGATTCAGTTGCTGGAGACGGAGCCGCCTCCTGCCGGCGAGGAGACGCCGGCACATCGGAAGCCGGGAGACCTCAATCGGACCGCGGAACGGTTACGCAATGACGAAGTCGATCTCCCCGATCCGAGTCTCGATCGCGAACAGGTCGCGGCCTCGTTCGACGCGCATGCGACGTTCGAGCGGGCGACGATCGACTTCGGCAAAAAGATGGACGCGGTGGCGCTCGAGGCGCTCAACGGGCTCCTGCCGATGTTGGAGGCCATCAGGGCTTTCGCGCTCAATGTTTTTCATGAGGTCAAACGATGGGCCGAGGAAGATCCGGAAGGGCCGGGGGCGGAGCTTTTCGACCAGATGAATCGCGCCTGGAGGAAAGGCGCCGGGAGGTCGCGTGGGCGGCGGTGACGACAGCGCGGCTGACGCCGCGCATGGGCGGACGAGACGTCCGCTCCCCTTAAAACCTCTAGTACACGAACGGGATGAATCGGCGCGTGTGCTTCGAATAGTCGACGTAGGCGTCGCCGAACGCTCGCTTGAGCAGCACTTCCTCGGATCGTGCCCGGAGCTCGCTGCCGATGGCGATGAGCGCGAAGCCGCTCCAGATGGTCGCGGTCGGTGCCCAGATCGCGGAGCCGAGGGCGAGGAGCGTGAGGCCGCTGTAGATCGGATGCCGCACGAGACGAAAGGCTCCGTTGGTGGCGAGTTGGTGGCCTTCGTCCAGCTTCGCGCGGAAGCGCCATGAGTGGAACGAGACGAGCGCCCACGACATCAGCGCGCCGCCGAGGGCGATGACGAGCGTCCCGACGAGCCGTTGTCCCGGGAACCAGGGCGGCACGCGGTTGGGAATGACGGCGTTGCCGATGCCGAAATAGAGGACGCCGAAGCCGAGCATGTGAAACGCGAGAACCGTCCGAGAAAAGGGCGCCGTGTACTCCTGCGACGTGGCCACGGCTGCGGAAGAAGTCTCCGGTTCGCGATGCAGGAGCTTGCGCGTGATCCCGAACGACGCCCAGAACGCGACGTGCACCACGTAGAGGAGGAGATCGGGATTTCGCATTGCGGGACGCCGCTGATTCTACGCGGTCAAACCTTTCGCGCGCGGGAACGTCTCCTTGAACATGCTTCCAGCGCTTTTCCTCGCGGCGACTCTCTCCACCGCTCCGATCCCGCTCGACGCGGCGCGAAGGACGTTCGACGACGTCCGCATCGCCTCGGACGAAGACGGCGGGCGTCTATGGGGCCGTCCGCTGTACGGACCGATCCTCTTCGTCGATCCGCAGACGCGGTACGTCGTCGCGAATCAGCAGGATTCCTCCGGGGTCCTGAAGCCGGCGGGAGCGGGCGTCTTCGACGGCACGCTTCCGAAGGACGTCGTCATCGCGAATACGGCGACCGACTGGAGCGGAACGCATTGGACGATGGTGATGTGGGGGGCGGTCTCGCCGGTCTCCGTCGGCCGTCGCCGCCTCGTGCTTCACGAGTGTTTTCACCGCATCCAGAACGACCTCGGCCTCCCGGCGGCGAATGCGTCGAACCCGCACCTCGACTCGCTCGATGGACGCTACTGGTACCTCCTCGAGCTCCGCGCGCTCTCGGCGGCGCTGAAAGACGAGAAGGGGAGGACGCAGGCGGTCGCCGACGCACTGGCGTTCCGCGCGAAGCGCCGTTCTCTCTTCGCGGATGCGGCGGCGAACGAGCGGGCGCTCGAGGCGAATGAAGGGGTCGCCGAGTACACCGGTTTCGCGTTGCGCGGCACGGGGCCGGAAGAGACGCGGCTCGCAGTCGCGCGCCGCCTCGATGCGACCGATCGCGGGGAGTCGTTCGTGCGCTCGTTCGCCTACAGCACCGGACCGGCGTACGGGCTCTTGCTCGACGTGGCGAATCCCGCCTGGCGCAGCGGCTTCCACAAAGACTCCGACTTTGCCGATCTCCTCGGCGCGGCGTTGAAGGTCACCCCCACGGCCGGCGCGGTTTCGCGTGCAGCGGCGTATGGCGGCGCAACGCTGCGCGCCGAGGAGGAGAAGAGAGCGAAGGAGCAGGCGGAGAAGGTCGCGCGGTACCGGGCGCGGCTCGTCGATGGTCCGGTGATCGAGGTCTCGCTCGATGCCGCGCAGTACGGCTTCGATCCCTACGCCGTCATCGCGCTCGGCGACGACGGCACGGTCTATCCGACGCTCGAAGCGAGCGGAGCCTGGGGCACGATCGCGACCGAGTCGGGCGCGCGTGCCGACCTCAAACGCAATGTCCTGATCTTCGGCGCCGAAGATCGGGCGAAGCTGAAGCTGAACGCGGGATGGGAGCTGCGGGCAGCAAAGCGCGCGGGAGACTTCGTGATCGAAAAATCTTCCCAGCAATAGGACGAGAGCGTCCGCCGTTACCTCCAGTCGTAGAATATTTATCAGCGATCCCCTGGGGGTGTGGTGTGACGACCTTCCGCTCGACCTTGCTGCTCGCAGTCCTCCTCGTTACGGCGAATGCATTCGCGGTGACGACGCCGGTCATCCTGTCGCTGAGTCCGTCGAGTGCGATCGCGGGGACGAGCTCGTTCACGATGACCGTGAACGGGGCGAACTTCGTCGCCGGGGCGCAGGTGCGGGTCAACGGCAGCGGCCGGTCGACCTCATTCGTCTCCTCCTCGCAGCTGACCACCACCATCTTCTTCTCCGACATCTCGAACGCCACGACGCAGCAGATCACGGTGGCGAGCGGCGGCGTGGTGTCGTCGCCGGTCGACTTCGTCGTCTATCCGAACGACCCGCACATCACCTCGTTCGACCCGGCAACGACGCCGGCGCAATCGACGAACCTCACCATCACGCTCAACGGCACGAACTTCGGCAGCACGGCGATCGTGCGCGTCAACGGGGCGAACCGGCCGACGATCTACGTCTCGCCGACGCAGCTGACGTTCACCCTCCAGGCGTCGGACGCCGCCTCGCAGCGGACGCTGACGATCACCGTCCTCAATCCGAACAACAAGATCTCGCCGTCGGCGAACTACTCGATCTCGCAGCCGAGCACGACCCCGACGATCACGCTCCTCTCGCCGGACCACGTGGCGGCGGGCAGCGGCGCGTTCGTCCTCAGCGTCGTCGGGACGAACTTTGTCAACGGCTCGACGGTGAAGTCGAACAACGCCTCCCGCACCACGACCTTCGTCGACTCGCAGCACCTCACGGCGCAGCTGATCGCCAGCGACGTCCAGAACGCGGGAAGCGACTCGATCATCGTCAACAATCCGAACGGCCAGGTGTCCACCCCCGCCACGCTGACGATCACGAGCGCCACGCTCCCGACCATCACGAGTCTCTCGCCGACGTCGACGACCATCGGCGCGCAGTCGTTCTTCCTGACGATCACCGGCACGAACTTCACCTCGAACGCCACGGTGATGGTCGGCAGCAACTCGGCGCCGCGCAGCGTGCAGTTCATCGACGCGCAGCACGTCAAGGTCACCATCTTCCCGAGCGACACCAACACGGCCGGCAGCGTGCCGATCACGCTCACCGTCCCCGGCACGACCGGCGGCACGTCGAACGCGTTCAACCTCTACGTCACGGCGCAGAACGCGCCGGTGATCAGCAGCCTCGATCCGACGACCCTGCCGGTGAACTCGACCGCGCTCAAGGTCCTGGTCAACGGCTCGGGCTTCCTCCTCGACGACATGATCCTGCTCGACAACGGCGCGCGCGGGACGGAGTTCATCAGCGCCACGCAGCTCGCGATGACGCTCCTCGCCGCCGACGTCGCGTCGCCGCACGTCTGGAACGTGACGGTGGAGCGGAAGGACCTCACCGCGACCTCGGCGCCGGCGCAGCTGACGATCGTCGATGCCAGCGTCCCGGCGATCACGTCGGTCAGCCCGGCGCAAGGGACGGTCGGCTCGACGCAGCCGGTGATCTCCGTCCTCGGCCAGAACTTCACCTCGAACTCGATCGTGACGGTCGACGGCTCGCCGCGCGTGACGCAGTACGTCAGCCCGACCGAGCTCGATGCCACGCTCACCGCCTCGGACCTCGCCACCGCGCACGACGTCCAGCTCGCCGTCGTCGCGAACGCCGGGACGTCGGCGCCGGTGACGTACTCGATCGTCACCGCGGTCCCGAAGATCACGAGCCTCAATCCGACGTCCGCCATCTCGGGCGACAACGGGTTCCAGCTCACGGTGACCGGCACGAACTTCAGCCCCACCTCGATCGTGAACGTGAACGGCCTCCCGCGCTCGACGACGCAGAACATCGACGGCGCGCTGGTGACGAACGTCTCGGCCACCGAGATCGCCTCGGCCGGTACGCTGCAGGTGACGGTGACCGACAACGGCGCGACGTCGGCCGCATCGGCGCTGACCGTCTTCGGGCCGCAGATCACATCGGTCGCCCCCGGCGCGATCACGGCAGGCGTGCTGTCGCAGGACATCATCGTGACCGGGACGTCGTTCCTCCTCACCTCGAAGATCGTCTTCAAGGGGAACGAGCTCGTGACGACGCTCAACCAGGACGGGACGCTCAGCGCCACGATCAACGGCGCCGACCTGATCGACCCCGGTTCTTATGCGGTGAACGTCCGCAATTCGCCGACGTCGATCAGCAATCCGTTCCTGGTGCAGGTCGTCTCCGCCGGCACGCCGCGCATCGACGCCATCGACCCGGGATCGTTCCCGGTCAACAGCGGCGTCACCACGATCCGCGTCATCGGCGGAAACTTTGTCCCCCTCTCAGCCGTCAGGATCAATGGCACCGATCGGACGACGCAGTTCGTGAATGCCGCGGAGCTCGACGCCACGCTCCTTCCGTCCGATATCGGAAGCGCCCAAACGCTTCACGTGACCGTCCGGAACCTCGATGGCACGACCTCCGCTGAGGTTCTGTTGATCGTCACGCCGGAGGGAACGACGACAGGGCGCCGCCGCGCGGTGAGACACTAGCGTACGCGTAACGCATAACGCATAACGCACATGGGCTGGTTTGAAGACGACGATACCGATGCATTCGAACGGACGCTCTCACAGCGGCGTCTGAGCGATACCGGCTCGTTCGGCGACAAGCGCTCGGTGGACCGGCGGCAGTCGAACCTGCGCATTCTCTTCGTCACCCTCATCGTCATCGCGGTGCTCTACCTCGCGAAGCCGGTGGTGGTGCCGGTGGCGCTGGCGATCCTCTTCTCGTTCCTCCTGACGCCGGTCGTCTCGCTCCTGGAGCGCTCGTTCATCCGCCGCACAGGCGCGATCGTGCTCTCCCTCGGCATCGCCGTCGCGAGTCTCTCCCTCGGCGGCTACTGGATCTACCAGCAGTTCAGCGAGGTGGCGAAAGAGCTGGCGCACGCGGCGACCAGCGGCCACATCGAAGAGAAGATCCGCTTCCTCCGCCACAACAGCGGCGGCACGATCAACGTCATCGAGCGCACGCTGCAGCGCGTGTCGGAGACCGGCGAGCGCGTCGAGAAGGCCGACCTCAAGGTGCGGGTCATTCCCGAACGCCGCACGATCGAAGAGCAGTACAAGGAGTATGCGCCGACGATCGAGTTCGTCGCCTCGGCGTTCCTCGTCGTGGTGCTCGTCTTCTTCCTGCTGCAGGACCGCGAGCAGATGCGCGACAAGTTCCTGCGAATGGCCGGCCGCGCGCATTTGACGGTGACGACGCAGGCGATCGGCGAGACGTCCGACCGCATCAGCCGCTACCTCCTGGCGATCGCGTTGCTCAACGTCGGCTTCGGCCTCCTCATCGGCATCGGTCTGTTCGCGTTGCAGGTGCCGCACGCGCCGCTGTGGGGCGTGCTCGCGGGATTGCTGCGCTTCATCCCGTACGTCGGCGCGGTGCTGAGCGCGTCGATGCCGACGTTCCTCGCGCTGGCGGTCTTTCCGAACTGGTACACCGCGCTGGCGGTCCTCGGCCTCTTCCTGCTCACCGATCAGCTCATCGGCGGGTTCGTGGAGCCGGTGGTCGTCGGACATCGCGTCGGCGTCTCGCCGATCGCGTACCTCGTCGCGGCGATCTTCTGGGGCTGGCTGTGGGGCCCGGTCGGCCTGCTGCTCGCGGTGCCGATCACGGTCTGCCTCACGGTCGGCGGCGAGTTCATCCCGGCGCTGCGGATCTTTACGATCATGTTCGGCACGGAGGACCCGCTCGAGGGGTACCTCAGCTTCTACAACCGCCTGCTGCTGCGCGACCGCACCGGCGCGATTGCGATCGCCGACCGGCACGCCGAGGAGTCGTCGATGGAGGAGATGTTCACGGACCTCTTCATCCCGACGCTCACGTTCGCGCAGGAAGAGCTGGAGCGGAAGCGGATTTCGACGGCGAACGATCACTTCATCAAGGACGTCATCCGCGAGCTGATCATCCGTTACGGCGACCGCAACGCCGCGACGCCCGATCCGCTGCGCCACATCGTCGCCGTCTCGGTCGCCGGCGAGCGCCTGTCCCTCGGCACGCTGATGCTGACGCAGATCCTGCGCACGGAGAGCTACTCGGCCGACTACTTCACCGACCTCCCGAACGAGGAGCTGATCTCGTTCATCGGCGAGGTGAAGCCGGAGGCGGTGTTCGTCTCCTGCGCGAATCTCGACCACCTCGACGCCGGCTACGAGCTCCTCCAGGCCCTCGCCGCCCACTTCGCCGACCTCCTCATCGTCGCCGGCGGCTCCGCCTTCGCCAAAGACCGCGAACGCACCGTCGCCGCCGGCGCCACCTTCGTGCCGACGACGCTCGCCGAGGCGAAGGAGGACTTCCTGTCGCGGCACAAGGGCGTGCGGAAGAAGAGCTCGCGGTCGCTGACGTTCAGCGGAACGCGGTTCCGAGTGCCGCCGCCCGCGTAACGTAGGACGGGCTTCAGCCCGTCCAGGCGGGCTGAAGCCCGCCCTACGTTCATCACTCCTTCACATCTCCCCGTACCATTCCCCCATGAGGCGCGTCCTGATCGTCGACGACGATCCGAAGGTGTGCGAGACGCTGGATCGCTATCTCGCACACGCGGGGTATGCGACGGCGACGGCGTTGGATGGGGCGAAGGCGTTGGAGGCGGCGCGGAGTTTTGCGCCCGATCTGATCGTGCTCGATCTCATGTTGCCGGTCTTTGATGGGTTGGCGGTGTGCAGGATGCTGCGCGCGACGTCGTCCGTGCCGATCATCATGCTGACGGCGAAGTCGACGGAGCGCGACAAGCTGGCGGGGCTGGAGCTGGGGGCGGATGACTACCTGACCAAGCCGTTCAGCCCGCGCGAACTGGTGGCACGGGTGGAGGCGGTGCTGCGGCGGGCGGCGAAGCAGGAGCAGTCGCCGTGCATCGTCGCCGGCGCATTGACGATCGATCCTTCGCGCTGCGAAGTGCGGGTGAGCGACGAGCTGGTGACGGTGACCGCCACGGAACTGCGGCTCCTGGTCACGCTCGCGAAAACTCCCGGCCGCGTCTATCGCCGCGACGAGCTGGCGCGCATCGCTCTCGGCGACGACTTCGAGGGCCTCGATCGGACGATCGACGCGCACATCAAGAACCTCCGGCGCAAGGTCGGCGCGGAACGGATCGCGACGGTCTTTGGAATCGGCTACAAGCTGGTGGCCTGATGCGCGCGCGCCTCATCGGGATGGTGGTCGCTCTGCTGGCCGTGACGCTCGGCGCGGTCGCGTTCATGTCGACGCGCGTCGCGCACTTCGAGCTGCACAAGCTCGAGGTCCACCGGCTGCCGGCGCAGGGCGGCATGCCGCCGCGGATCATCGTGCTGCGGAAGGCGGAGGACGGAGCGCGCACCACGAGCTCACTCGACCGCTCGTTCTTCTTCATCTTCGCCGGCGCGACGCTCTTCGGCGTGCTGATGGCGCTCCTCGTCGCGCGGTGGATCAGCAAGCCGGTGGAGCGGCTGACCGCGGCGGCGCGGCGGATGGAGGGGGGCGATCTCACGGTGCGCGTCGAGCCGTCCGGCGGCGCGCCGCTCGAGGAGCTCGCGACGAGCTTCAACGCGATGGCGGCGGCGATCGACCGGAACGAGGAAGTCCGCCGCCGGATGGTGACCGACGTCGCGCACGAGCTGCGCGCGCCGCTCACGAACCTACGCTGCGAGCTCGAGTCGATTCAGGACGGGCTGACGGACGCATCCACCGAGCGGATCGCCTCGCTCCACGACGAAGTGATGCACCTCTCCGCCCTCGTCGAAGACCTCCAGGACCTCTCCCTCGCCGACGCCGGCAAACTCGAGCTCGACGCGCAGCGGGTGAATGTAGGGGAGGTGGTGCGCCGCGCCGCGCGAGGGATGAGCATCGCGATGCAGGGCGACGATGAGGTCTCCGTCCACGCCGACCCGCGCCGCGTCGTCCAGATCCTGACGAACCTGGTCTCCAATGCGAGCGCGGCACACGCCACAGAGATCCGGATCGAATGGGAGGTTGTTGATTCCGAGGTGGCCATCCGCGTCATCGACAACGGCATCGGCATCGCGGAGGACCAACTCCCGCACATCTTCGA
>DASXIH010000303.1:0-6440 GCA_036498125.1 Thermoanaerobaculia bacterium | reverse complement strand
ACGTACTCGCCGACTTCGTTTCAATATACCGTCACGAACTATGACAACGCCGCCGGCCGCTTTACGCCGGTGGTGACCCCCGCGGTCGTCTCCTTCGCCAGCGGCGAATACGACAAGACCATCGCGATTCCGACCACCGACGACTCCACCGCTCAAGGGGACGGCCGGATCGACGTACAGGTGTCGGACAACAATTACGACAACGGCGTCATGCGGTACCAGTTGGGCGGCTTCGATGGCCTCATCAAGATCAGCGACAACGACAGCCCGGTCTTCCACTGGTCGCAGAACAACTATACGTTCGCCGAGAACGCCTCGAACCCGGCGGTGACCGTGACCCGAAGCGGAGACCCGGCGATCACTGCCAGCGTTGCATATGTCATCGGCCCCACGGTCAACGCGCCGGTCGCGTCAGGAACGCTGACGTTCAACGCAGGCGAAACCAGCAAGCCGGTCCCGGTTCCGATCGTGAACGACAGTTCCTGGTCCGCCGATCGCCATTGGACCGCCGAGCTGAAGAATCCGAGCGCAGGCGCATACCTCGGCAGCTTCGCGGCACCCGCTTCCGTTCTCGACGCGCCGATCACGATTGTCGACGACGATCCCGCCCCTAGCCTTTCGATCAACGATCTCTCCGTGAACGAAGGGAACACCGGCCACACGAACGCCGCGTTCAACGTCACCCTCTCGGCCGCCCTCTCGTCGGCCTTCGACGTGTCGCTCTCCTACGGCGGAACGGCCACACCGGGCACCGACTACGCCACGCCGCCCGCATCCGTTCACTTCGACGCCGGCCAGACGAGCGCACAGTTGGTGATTTCCGTGAACGGCGACACGCTCGTCGAGCGTAACGAAACCGTGACGGCGACGCTCTCCCACCTCACCGGCTCGGGCTCGCTGCCCGGCATCAGCAAAGCCACCGGCACGCTCACGATCGTCAACGACGACTACGGAATGCCGGGGCTGAAGCTCGCCTCCGGCACGACCGGACGCATGACGATCTACCTCGGCAACGCGACGGTGACTCCCGGAACCGTCACGCTTACATCTTCCAAACCCGACGTCGTCACGGTGCCTGCATCCTTCATCGCGGAGAGCGGCAAGACCACTCTCGGCTTCGACGTCCAGGCACTCACGCCCGGCGAGTCGACGATCACGGCGAACCTTCCTCCGTCACTCGGCGGCTCGGTCAGCGCGAACGTGGTCGTGTTCTCAGATGGAGAACCGGCCGGCGCCGTCGTCACCAGCATTGGGCCGCAAACCGGTCCTGTTGCGGGCGGTACGGTCGTGACCCTCACCGGCTTGAACTTCACTCCTTCCTGCAGCGTCAGCTTCGGCGACACTCCCGCCGTGGAGGTCGCGTTCGTCAGTGCGTCGGCGCTCGCAGTAACGACACCGCCGCACACAGCGGGAGCAACTGAAGTCACCGTCACCTGCGATGACAATCAGTTCACGCTCGTGAACGGGTTCAGTTTCTTTCAGCCGGTAACCCGCTCGCGCGGAGTCCGTCACTAACTCCATGAAGGCCTTGATCCGTAGCGCCGTCGCGTCGCTTCTCTTTCTGTGCAGCCTCGCCGCCGCCGCGCAGAGTTGTCCGACGGGGACGAGTCCCGAGATCCGGTACAAGGGTCTCAACTGCGATGAAACCAATGGCAACGCCACCTGGGAGCCGTGCTCTTTGTCCGCTCCAGTCACGTTCATCCTCTACAACCGCGACACCGGGCAGCCATATCAGCTCCAATCGTGCGAGAACTCGGTCGACTGGTCATTTCCGGACGGGACGACGGCGCTAGGCGCCGGCGTGACGATCCAGCACACGTTCACGCAGGCCAGTGATCGGGGCGTGACGGCGCTCGTCAACTACGACGGCAGGTCGGCCCGCTCCTGCAAATCGGTGTCACTTCCGGTCGCTAACGGCTACATCTCGAACGTCCTGCATAAGTCCTTCGTCTCCGAAGGCGATGGCTATGCGTACGTGTACCTCCATACCACCTACGCGCCGACCACCGTTTCGTACGTGGCGCTGAACGACCAGAACGCCGGCGGCCGATTCGACCCGACGCCCGGAACGGTGTCGTTCGCCGCGGGGGAATTCGACAAAGTCCTGTCGATCCCGCTCATCGATGACGCCAAGTGGGAAGGCAACGGCTCGTTTTACGTCAAGTTCACGAATGTGACGAACGACGTCGTCTTTCCTGGCTTCGCTCTGGCGGGTTACTCGCCGTCGTTCACGATCACGGACAACGACGGACCGACGTTCCGTTGGTCGCAGCCGAGCTATGCGTTTGCGGAGAACAGCGTTAAACCTCAGATCACGATGATTCGAGGGGGCGATCCGGCACTCTCCACGGAGGTTAACTTCGCCGTCCGTACAGCGTCGCTGGCGGTGGTGGCCGGCGGCTCGCTTCCCTTCGCCCCCGGTGAGACGAGCAAGACGATCGATTTGCCGATCGAAAACGATGATGTCTGGTCGCCCGACCGCAAGTGGAGCGCCGACATCGGAGACGGACTGAGCTCCGATCACAAGGCGGCCGTGACGATCATCGACGACGATCCGATGCCCATGCTGTCGATCAACGATCGCACCGTCGTCGAAGGGAACAGCGGGCATCTCGACGTGGTGTTCACCATCACGCTCTCTTCCCCCACTCCCTCTCAGATCTTCGTGGCGCTCTCGTATGGCGGAACGGCAACCGTCGGTACCGATTACCTGACACCGCCGGCGTTGGTCAGGTTCGAGCCTGGAGAGACCAAGAAGACATTCACGATCACCGTCAACGGCGATACGTCCGTCGAGCCGGATGAGACGGTCATCGTCACGATGACGAGCACGATCGAAGGCATCCCTGCGCCCGCATACGCCAAGCGAACCGGCACGCTCACGATCGTCAACGATGATGGCGACGTACCACCCGCTGCCATCATCGGAACGCAGGTCATTCCGCCGGCAGGTCCGGTTGCGGGCAGCACGGCCGTCGAGGTCGCAGGGTTGAACTTCACGCCGTCGTGCAAGGTCAGCTTTGGCGAGACGCCCGCGCTCACTGTCTTCGACAGCGCTGCCTCCCTGAAGGTGACGACTCCCGCCCACGCGGCTGGAGCAGTGGACGTCACAATCACCTGCGGCGCGGATCAGTTCACGCTGCCGAACGGGTTCACATTCTTCGCACCCGCGCGTTCGCGCGGCGTGCACCACTAATCGCCCAACTGTTGCCGCAGCGCTCGCAGTTCTTCCGTGAGCGCTGCGACTTGTTCTTCCAGCCGCTGAACGCGCGCTGACAGCGGTTCCGAGTGTGGCGCCGCCGACTCGGCGGCGATCTCCGTCTCCTGAATCGCCACCGCTCCTCCAGCAAGCTGCGCCCACCGCGACTCCTTCTGGCCGGGACGTCGCGGCAGCTCGCGCACGAGCGGCTCGTGCTGCTGCGACATGTCCTTGAGGAGCGACTCGACCTCGGCGACCGATTCGAAACTGTGCAGCCGGTCGCTCCGGCCGCGCAGCTCGCCCGGCGTTTGCGGGCCGCGGAGCAGCAGCAGCGTGAGCAGCGCCTTCTCGCGCCGGTCGACGTGCCAGAGCACGTCGAGGTTGTGGTCGTAACGCACGGCGCGGCCGCCCATCACGCGCCAGACGAGCTTCTCGTCCTGCAGCCGATCGAGCGCGCGCTGCACTTCGGCATCGCTCAGATCCATCACCGGATCGCGGTTCGACTTCTGGTTCGTTGCGGCGACGAGCGCATTCAGCGTCAGCGGGTAGTACTCCGGCGTCGAGAGCTGCTTCTCCATCAGCGCGCCGAGGATGCGGATCTCGACCGGGTCGAGCTCGCGGGGAAGACGCGGGCGCTTCTTCGAGTCGTCGAGCGGCGGAACGTAACTCATGCCGCGATTCTATGGGATCGCGAACACCGCTTCGCGCGCTTTGCGGCTGTGGCCGAAGTAGTTGTCCACGCGCAACGACACCCGGCGCGCCAGCGCCATGAACGTCGTCATCTTGCCGCCGAAGACGTTGATCAGATTGCCGCGGCGGATCACGCGGTACTCGCGCCCGATCGCGCTCGGGTTCGCCGCCCGTCCGACCAAGGGACGCGCCCCCGCGAACGCGCCCGCGACGTTCGCGTGCGAGATCTTCGTCCGGAAATAGCGGTTGAAGCGGGTGATGAGGTAGTCGACCTCTCCTTCGGTCGGCGCCGTCGCGTCGGGATCGCTCTGCAGCACCTCGGTCGTGCCGACGAGCGTCGTCCCCTTCCACGGCAGCACGAAGAAGACGCGCCGGTCCTCGACCGACTGCAACAGCACGCCGACGCTGCTCACCTGCTCGCGCAGAACGATGTGCGTCCCGCGGACCAGCGAGAGACGGTAAGAGGAGTCGATGTCGTTCCGATCGAGCAGTTTGTTCATCCACGGCCCGGCGGCGTTGATCACGAGGTCGAAATGCTGCACGTCGCCCGCGGAGGTCCGGATCCGCCAGCCGTCGTCCTCTTCCTCGATCGCGACGACCTCGGTGAACTCGCGCGCCCTCGCTCCATCACGCCGCGCCGACTCGACGACCGTTCGCGCCAGCTCGCCGTCGTCGACCTGCGCGTCCCAGAACGAGAAGCCGCCGCGCAGACCGCGGCGCTCCAGCGGCGCGCGCCCGGCGAGCGCATCGGCGCTCAGCACGCGATGCCGCGCGATATTGCGGCGGCCGGCGAGAAGGTCGTAGAGCATGAGCCCGAGGCGGATCTCGAACCGGCTGCGCGGGCTGTCGTTGTAGATCGGCAGGAGGATCTCGATCGGCTTGACGAGCTCCGGCGCATGCTCGATCAGCCAGCCGCGCTCGCGCAGCGACTCGTGCACGAGGCCGAAGTGCAGGCCTTCGAGGTACCGCAGCCCGCCGTGGATCAGCTTCGTCGTCGCCGATGAGGTTTGCGCGCCGAAGGCGCCCTTCTCGTACAGCGTAACGTCGTACGACTTCCGCGCGAGCTCCCACGCGATTCCGGCTCCGTTGATCCCGCCTCCGACGACCGCGACCTGCATCACCCGCAATTCCTTTGGCAGACCAAATGCAATGGCTGAGCCTCGTGAGCGTGGAAGTCAGTTCCATGGCGCACCCGGCGCCTGTGACGATCAACAGACGTCCGAATGACCTCGCGGTGATGCTCACCGGCGGCGGCGCGCGGGCGGCGTACCAGGTCGGGCTGCTGCGCGGCATCGCGAAGCATTTCCCTAACCTCCAGTTTCAAATCATCACCGGCGTCTCGGCCGGCGCGATCAACGCCGTGTTTCTCGCCGCCGCCGAGGGGACGCTCGAGGAGCGGGTCGAGCAGTTGCGGGCGATGTGGTCGGAGTTGCAGACACGGCACATCTTCGAGTTCGAGTGGCGCCGGTTCATCCCGTTTCGCTCCGCGCTGGCGCCGCTCTTTCCGCGGCGCCGCTGGCGCCGGCCGTACGGCTGGTTCGACACGACGCCGCTGCGGCATCTCCTGCAGCGCGTCCTGAAGACGAGCGCAAACCGGCCGATCGGCGGCATCGAGCGCAACATCGCGCGCGGCGCACTCAAGGCCGTATCGCTGATCACGCTCGACTACTCGACGGGCCAGAGCGTCCGGTGGGTCCAGGGTCGCCACCTCGACGTCTTCGAAGGACCGAACCGCCGCGCCGAGGCGACGAAGCTGACGGTCGAGCACGTCCTCGCGTCGGCCGCGCTGCCATTCGTCTTCCCGGCCGTCCGCATCGGCAAGGAGTGGCATGGCGACGGCGGGATCCGTCTCGCGGCGCCGCTCTCCCCCGCCGTACACCTCGGCGCGTCGCGCATCCTCGCGATGTCGACCGGCTACCAGCGCACCGACGCCGAGGCATCGACGCCGACCGTGAGCGGCTACCCCCCCGCGGCGCAGATCATGTCGCAGATCATCAACGCCGTCTTTCTCGATGTCATCGACGAGGACGTCGTCCGTATGCAGCGGATGAACGAGATGATCCGCAAGCTGCCGCCGGCCGAACGCAACGGCCTGCGCCCCATCGACCTGCACGTGCTCCGCCCCTCGATCGACCTCGGCAAGCTCGCCGGCAAATACGAAAAGAATCTGCCGTGGGACCTGAAGGCGATCACGCGCTTCTTCGGTGCGAACGAAACCGAATCGCCCGACTTCGTCTCGCTGCTCATGTTCGAGCCGAACTACCTGCAGCGCCTCATCGAGCTCGGCGAGCACGACGTCGACTCCCGCGTCGACGAGCTGCGCGAGTTCTTCGGCGAAACGGACGAATCGCACTCGCACCTCGCGAGCGTGATGTAGCGGCGCAGACAAGAATGTCTGCGCTCCAACGTTTTGCGATGTGGAGCGCAGACACACCTGTCTGCGCGTTCTCCTACAGCAGCGTGCCCTTCAGAATCGCCAGCGCCACCGTGAAGTAGATACACAGGCCCGTCACGTCGACCAGCGTCGCCACGAACGGAGCGCTGCTCGTCG
>DASXIH010000302.1:0-4141 GCA_036498125.1 Thermoanaerobaculia bacterium | reverse complement strand
GGCCGCTGATCGTTCCCGCCGTGCACCGTGCCTTCGACCTTGGGGAGTCATTCCGGAACGGAGAGCTCCTCGGGTTTGCGTTTGCTCTCTTTGCGGCATCGGCCGGGAGGTGGATTGCCTGGAAAGGGGAGGAGGGCCGCGTTCTTCGCTGGTTGAGCTTCGCCGGGATGGGCGTCGTTGCCGCAGTGAGCGCAGTGATCTGGCGTGACGGTTATCTGCTCAGGCTCGGCGACGCAAACTCTCCGCTTGTTCCTCTCTCCCTCGTTCTTTACCTCTCGTACGCGATCGCCACAGTTGCGTTCATCACGGGGGTGGCCACCGAGATCCGCTACGCGGTGACAGTTCAGCAGTCTCAGGTCTTGGTCGTTTCGTGATTCTGGCGAGTGGGTGTGGACGCCTTGCGTGAGCTTCTGACGAGCGCTACGCGGATCGTCAGGCGCACCTTGGGAGCACTAGTTGCATGGCTCGAGGGCTGGCTTCGTAGTCTCGCGCGATCGTTAGTTGCGGATCGCGTGAATCAGTGGTGGTCCGGGGCCACGAAGTTCCGTGTGCGCGTATCGCCTCATCGATTTAACGCGAAGGACGAAGCTCGGAAGGCCGTGAGCGTGAAGGTGTGGCCCGAGGATGGGACCGACCGACTCCCAAAGCTTGTCGTTGATCAACTTGCGACGCTCATCGCCAGCGCAAATTTCCGGGGGCGCACCGAGCTTGAATACTCTCGTGGGCAGTGGAGAACCGTCGAGCCACCTCGTCGATCAAGAGGCTCGCGTTAGCCCCGAGGACATCGTGTGTTGAATGGTGGCGTTCGCATGATGGCTTACTGCACGCGTTGAACAGAACCGCTTGCACCGAGTTTCCGCTCAAGCATCGGGCGGGTACGCGACGGATGGACATGAACGATCGTTGAACTACTCCTTTGAATCTCAATGCCCCCGCCAAGAATCGAACTTGGGCACGCGGTTTAGGAAACCGCTGCTCTATCCACTGAGCTACGGGGGCGCAGTGCGTTCATTCTCGCGGATTGCTCGAGTTGCCTGTCAGGCCCGCGCCGCCGCTACCCGCAGCCGGGGATCGAGCAGAACTTGCGCGACGTCGACGAGGATGTTGACGACGACGACCGCTACCGCCATCGCGACGACGAGCGCCTGCACGAGCGGCAAGTCGCCGCTCATCGCGGCCTGTTGCAGCTCCCAGCCGCCGCCGGTGTAGCTGAAGACCTCCTCGAGTGCCGCGACGCCTCCGATCGCGAGGCTGAACGCGATCGCGAACGCCGTCATCGTCGGCAGCAGTGCATTGCGACCGGCGTAACGCAGCATGATGCGCGACTCCGACAGTCCCTTCGCCCGCGCGAACTGGACGTAGTCGTCGTTCGCGACGCCGATCGTGACTGCCCGCATGCTCAGCACCCACAACCCGAGGCTCGCGACCACGAGCACGATCAGCGGCAGCTCCGCATGGCGAAACGCGCTTGCCGCGAATTGCCACGTCCACGCCGGCTCGAGGTTCAGTCCATACGCCCACTGAATCGGGAACCAGCCCCGATTCACGCAGAAATACTCGAGCGCGAGCCCGGCGAGGGCGAAGGCCGGCATCGTCCAGACGATCGCCGTTCCTGTGGTCACGGCGCCGTCGAACGGTCCGCCGCGTCGCCATGCGGCCACGAGACCTAGTGCACTGCCGATCAGGAAAGCGACCAGCGTGGCCGTACCAACCAGCGCGAGCGAGAACGGCAACGAGTTGCGCAGAGTCGCACCGACTCCCGGCACTCCGAGCCCGAAGTGTCCGGTGACGATGTTTCCGATGAACTGTCGGTAACCGGACCAGAACGGTCCGTGCGGCGGCGGCGCCTGGAGGCTGCCGCGCCAGGCGAGGCGTGGCAGCGCGTAGACGATGGTCATCGACACCCAGAGGGCGACCGCGTAGACCGGGAACCTCCGCGCGACGTGGCGGCTCAGGTCCGGCAGCGCGCGCCCGAGTTCGCCGAGTGCCGGCGCGCGCAGCTCGAACCGCGGCAGGCGAAGACGGGGCAGGCGCAGTTGCATCCGCGTGCGCGTGCCGACGAGCCGCGGGTCGGCCGCCTCCTCGATCCCGTACATGGTCAACACGAGTCCCGCTGCAGTTACGAGGAGCGCGAGCGCGGGGAACGCGAACACCCACCACGTTCCGGTGAGCAGCGCTTCGCCTGTCTGCGCGGTCGCAAGCAGTGAGCCCCATGTCGAGCCGTTCGTATCGCCGAGCGCGAACCGTCCGCGCGAAAGCGACGCGAGGAAGTCGAGTGTCGCCAGCGCGACCGACGCCTGAATCGCGATGAAGAACACGCCGGCCCCGATGCGGCTTGCCATGTTCGGGACGAACTCCGAGACGACGATTCGCAGCGGACGCTCGCCCATCGTCTTCGCCGCGTTCACGAAGTCCGAGCTGCGCAACGCGAGCGCCTGCGCTCGCAGCACGCGCGCCTCGGCCGCCCACGTCCCGAGCCCGATCATCAGCATCGTCGCGACCGCCGTATGACGGCCCTTCGGCACGGACCCGGCGACGACAATCGCCAGCGGGAGCGCCGGGATCGTGAGGAACACGGTGATCGCCGTCCCGAACGCGGTATCGACCCAGCCGCCGAAAGCACCGGAGCCGACACCGGCGACGACGGCAAGCACGAGCGCGATCGCCGTCGCGCCCGCGAGCAGCTCAAGCGTCAGAGGCGCCGCTTTCAGCACCTCCGAGAGCACGTCGTAGCCCTGCGTCGTGGTGCCGAAGGGGTGCGCCCAGGATGGCGGCGAGTTGCGGTCGGCGAGCCGCGCCAGGATCGATCCGTCGCCCGGCGCGACGAAGGGGACGACGACCGCGGCCACAACGATCAGGGTCAGCAGGCTGATCCCGACCCGGGCGAGCCTGCTGGCGAGGAGAGCCTTCACGCTGCGCAACCTTAGAGTGGCCATGCACACTTCGGCTTCACCGACGAAGGAGAGACATGGCGCTGCAGCTCGGAGATACGGCACCGGATTTTGAGGCGGAGACGACTGAGGGTCGGATCCACTTCCATGACTGGTTGGGCGATTCGTGGGCTGTTCTGTTTTCGCATCCGAAGGATTTCACGCCGGTGTGCACGACCGAGCTCGGGTATATGGCGTCGATCAAGCCGGAGTTCGACAAGCGCAGAGTGAAAGTCATCGGACTCTCCGTCGACCCGCTGGGCAAGCACGGCGACTGGGCGAGGGACATCGAAGAGACGCAGGGCACTGCGCCGAACTATCCGATCATCGCCGACAGCGACTTCAACGTCTCGAAGCTGTACGGCATGCTGCCGGCTGCGGTGTCAGGTGATCCGGCTGAGCGCACGCCTGCGGACAATCAGACGGTGCGCAATGTGTTCGTGATTGGGCCGGATAAGAAGGTGAAGTTGATCCTGATCTATCCGATGACGACCGGCCGCAACTTCGATGAGGTGTTGCGCGTGATCGACTCTTTGCAGTTGACCGCGAAGCACAGGGTCGCGACGCCTGCGCAGTGGCAGCAAGGCGGCGACGTGATCATCGCGGGCTCCGTCTCCAACGACGAGGCGAAAGAGATCTTCGGCGAATGGAAAGAGCCGAAGCCCTACATCCGCATCGTTCCGCAGCCGAAGTAGTCGCGAAACTCGCGAACTAAGTTCTTCGAACTTAGTTCGAGGAGCTCGTGAGCCGGTAGACGATCCGGCCGCGGTCCAGGTCATACGGCGACAACTCGATGCGCACACGGTCCCCCGCAAGAATCCTGATCCGGTACCGCTTCAAGCGGCCGGACGTGTAGCCGAGCGTCTCGTGGCCGTTGTCGAGCAGCACACGGAACATGCGATTGCGGAGGGCCTCGACGACCTCGCCTTCGAACTCAATCTTTTCTTCCTTTTCAGCGATGACAGCCTCCGAATGATCGAGAGATGGCCCGCGTCGCACAAGACGACGCGGGCCGGGTCAGAACTGTCTTAGGCGGCCGGTGCGACGTTTGTCGCCTCCGGGCCCTTGGCGCCCTCGCGCGCCTCGTAAGAAACGCGCGCGCCCTCGCTCAGCGACTTGAACCCGTCGCCGGCGATGTTGGAGTGATGCACGAAGAGATCCTTCGATCCCTCGTCAGGAGTGATGAAGCCATACCCCTTTGCATCGTTGAA
>DASXIH010000301.1:0-3683 GCA_036498125.1 Thermoanaerobaculia bacterium | reverse complement strand
CGCGTCGCGCACGATCGGAAGGTCGGTGTCGCCGACGGAGGGCGAGAGGTCGCCGCAAACGACGCCGCCGGCGTCGACGTACCGGAGCGTCCCGTCGAGCATCGCCAGCGCCACCGGCGTCCGCTCGACGACATTGATCTTCAGCGTGTCGGGCACCTTCTTCTCGATCGCGATCCGCTGGATCCAGGCGAGGGAGTGGAGGTCGTTCTGGACGCGCCCGATGTCGATCTTGAAGAGGTTGAGGCCGACGTAGCGCCGGGTGATCGCCTCGATCGCGGCGCGCTGCGTGTGCACGGCGCCCGCGATCTCGATGTGGCGGACGGCAAAACGCGCGTCGGACTGCGTCTGGCGATACGCCCAGAAGCCGGCGATCGCGACGACGGCGATGAAGAGCGCATTGCGCAGCACGACGACGACGCGCTGGAGCTGGATGACGCGGAGGTTGCGGCGGACGCGCGTGGCATCCGACGGCCGAAAGAAGCGCGGCTCGCTCTGGTCGAACGCGCTCATGCCGCCCCCCGCACCAGCATCTCGGCGATCTCGTGCACGTCGCCGGCGCCCATGGTGATGAAGATGTCGTTCGGCTCGAGGCGCCGGCGCATCTCGTTGTAGATCTCGCTGTTGGAACGGTCGAGGAACTCGATCCCGCTCTCCGCGTTGGCGATCATCCGCGCGCTGATGCCTTCGATCGGCTTCTCGCGCGCCGCGTAAATCGGCGCCACGAGCGCGACGTCGGCGGTCTTGAGCGCGCGCGCGAAGTCGTCCGCGAAGTCGCGCGTCCGCGAGTAGAGGTGCGGCTGGAAGAGCGCGATCAGGCGTCGGGTCGGATAGCCGCGGCGCGCGGCGTCGAGCGTCGCGCGGATCTCGGTCGGGTGATGCGCGTAGTCGTCGACGATCAGCGCGCCCGAATACTCGCCGAGGAGCTGGAAGCGGCGGTCGACGCCGAGGAACTTCGCGAGACCGAGCGTGATCATGCTCCCGTCGATCCCGAGCTCGCGCGCGACCGCGATCGCGGCCAACGCGTTGCGCACGTTGTGCTCGCCCGGAATGAACAGCTTGAAAAAGCCGACGCCCGGCACTTCGAATCGCGACCCGCGCGCTTCGTAGGTGATGTTCACCGCGCGGACCTCGGCAGTCTCGGAGAGACCGTAACGGACGGTGCGGCGCGAGGAGAACTCCAGCAGCGAGGCGACCGCCGGATCGTCGATGCAGCCGATGACGACGCCGTCCTGCGCCACGCTTTCCGCGTAGACGCGGAACGCTTCTTCGATCGCCTCGAAGCTGCCGTAGTACTCGAGGTGATCGGCTTCGATGTTCGTCACGACCGCAATCTGCGGATGGAGCTCGTGGAACGTGCGGTCGTACTCGTCCGCTTCGACGACGACGAGATCGCTGTTGCCGCGCTTCGCGTTGCCGCCGAAGTTGCCGACCATTCCGCCGATCAGCACGGTGGGGTCGAGTCCCGCCTCGGACAGCACGGTCGCGACCATCGCTGAAGTCGTGGTCTTGCCGTGGGTTCCGGCGATCCCGACGCTCCGCTTCCCGCGCACGATCTCGCCGAGCATCTCCGCCCGGCGAAGGATCCGGATCCCGCGCCGCCGCGCCTGATCGACTTCGTCGTTCGTCCCTTTGACGGCCGCCGTGACGACGACCAGGTCGATGCCTTCGAGGTGCTCGCGGTCGTGCCCGATGACGACGGAGATGCCACGGCTTCTCAGCAGGTCGGTGGCCGCCGAAGGCTTCAGATCGCAGCCCGACACCGAGACCCCGGCTTCCGCAAGGATCTCGGCGATGCCACTCATTCCGATCCCGCCGATGCCGACGAAATGAATGGCCCTAATTTGATCGAAATTCATTCTGAACTTATCTCTTGAATTTTAAATGATTTCTTCGATGGTATCGACGATTCTTTTAGTTGCTTCAGGAGTGGCCAGCGCGTGCGCCGCCTCCCCCATCCTTCGCGCCCTTGCCGGATCGGAGACGATGTCGCTGATGGCCGCCGCCAGACGCTCCGGAGTGAGCTCCGATTCGGTGATCACGACGCCGCCGCCCGCCTTCTCGACGACGCGTGCATTCAGTTCCTGGTGGTTGTTCGTCGCCGCCGCGAAGGGGATGAAGATCGCCGCGCGTCCCGCCGCCGCCAGCTCGCCGACCGTCATCGCGCCGGCGCGGCAGACGACGACGTCCGCCGCCGCAATCTCGTCGACGATCGGGTCGAGGTACGGGACGACCCGCGCGTTCGCAAACGCGGACGAACGATAGGCGGTCCGCACTCGTTCGAGATCAGCCGGCCCGGTCTGGTGAACGATCTCCAGCGTGTCCTTGAGCCGCGCCATGAACAGCAACGCCTCGCACATCGCGTTGTTGATCACCCGCGACCCCTGCGACCCGCCGAAGATCAGTAACCGGCTGCCGGATGCCGGATGCCGGATGCCGACCTCAAAGAACTCCGCGCGGATCGGGTTGCCCGTCACCAGCGCGTCTTTGCGTTTCAGCCGCGGCGCAGCGTCTTCGAATGCGACGAGGACCTTCGTCACGACTTTCGCGAGAGCGCGGTTTGCGACGCCGGGAAAAGCGTTCGCTTCGTGAATGACGGTCGGCACGCCGCGCAGCTTTGCGGCGGCGAGCACCGGGCCGCTCGAATAGCCGCCGACGCCGAGGACGGCGTCGGGCTCGAGCTTCCCGATGAGGCGCCACGCCTGAATGAAGCCGAGTGGGAGCTTGAAGAGGTTCTTGACGAGGTCCCCGGCGCCCTTCCCCTTCAAGCCGCCGACGTCGATGAACTCGAGCGGGAAGCCGGCTTTCGGGACGATCGTCTTTTCGAGACCTCGCTGCGTGCCGACGAAGACGACGCGGCACGACGCATCGCGCGAGACGAACTCGCGCGCGATCGCGATGGCGGGGTAGATGTGTCCCCCCGTTCCGCCGCCTGCAATCATCAATGTCGTCACGCCCATCTCACCCATTCGCTCGTCAGCCTGATTGCTGCGACAGATTCAGAAGCATCCCGACCGCGATGAGGCTCGCGATCAGGGAAGAGCCGCCGTAACTCACCAGCGGCAGAGGAAGTCCTTTGGTCGGCAGGAGGCAGAGCGCCACGCTGACGTTGATCAGCGCCTGCACCACGATCATCAGCGTGAAGCCGATCGCGGCGTAGAACGCGAAGCGGTCGTGCGCGTAGCGCGCGACGCGGAAGCCGCGCCACGCCAGGAACGCAAAGACCGCGAGGAGGAAGACGGCGCCGATGAAGCCCAGCTCCTCGCCGATGATCGAGAAGATGAAATCGGTGTGCGGCTCCGGAAGAAAGAAGAGCTTCTGGCGGCCGTTGCCGATACCGAGTCCTTTGAAACCGCCGGTGCCGAGGGCGATGAGCGACTGCATCGCCTGGAACCCTTTCCCGCGCGGATCGGCCTCGGGGTTGAGGAACGTGAAGAGCCGGTCGCGCCGGTACGCGGCGCTGTAGGCGAATGCGAGCGCCGCCGGAAAGAGCAGCGTCGAGAAGACGGCGACGCGCTGCCACGAGATTCCGGCCGCGAAGATCATCCCGCTCGCGACGGCGACGAGCGTGAGCGCGGTGCCGAAGTCGGGGCCCATGAGGATGAGGCCCGCAAAAAGCGCGATCACGAACGCGAGCGGGAGCAGCGTGGTGATCAGCTCATTGACACGCTCCTCGCGGCGCGCGA
>DASXIH010000300.1:0-1963 GCA_036498125.1 Thermoanaerobaculia bacterium | reverse complement strand
TGAGGCGGCGGAACGCCTTGCAGTGGATGATCCGATCGCGGTCGCGCTGGTAGGAGGGACGGAGGTCATCCTCCGGCTCTTCCCGGTCGCGTCCCCGCGTCTCGGCGCTCTTCGCCGCCTGCGGCACCAGCGTCTCGTATTCGATCTTCTCGAGGAGGTGGCGGATGTCCATCTACAGTTCGAGCTCCAGGTACTTCGTTCCGTCGACCGGATTGTGACGGTAAGGAGCGATCGAGTGGAAGCCGAGGGAGTCGTAGAGCGCGAAGGCCTCGGTCATGGTCGGGAGCGTGTCGAGGCGCATGCGCGTGTAGCCGCGGCGGCGCGCCTCTTCGATGATGCCGAGGGCGAGCGCGCGGCCGGTGCCGGAGCCGCGGAACGCGGGGCGGACGTAGAGGCGCTTCATCTCGCAGGTGATGTCGCTGATGTGGCGCAGTGCCACGCAGCCCGCGACGTTGTCGCCGCTCTTCGCGATGAGGATGCGGTCGTAGAACGTCGCCAGCGACTCGACTTCCTGCTCGAAGTCCTGGAACGACAGATCGACGCCGACTCCCGCCGCATACTCGCGCAGCAGCTCGCGAACGACGTCGTAGTCATCCGCGGGAGCAATCTTGATCACGCCAGCAGCTCGCCTCGAAGGATCGTCACGGCACGGCCGCCGAGCTTTACGCGGTCGCCTGCGAGGCGCACGTGTACGACGCCGCCACGCGCCGAAGCCTGATACGCGGTCATTTCGGTCTTGCCGAGTTTCTTCGACCAATACGGCGTCAGCGCGCAATGCGCCGAGCCGGTGACCGGGTCTTCGTCGACGCCGGAGCCGGGGGCGAAGAATCGCGAGACGAAGTCGTAGCGCGGATCGGACGAGCGCGAGGTGACGATCACGCCTCGCACCGGAATCGTGCGCAGCTGCGCGTGATCGGGATTGAGCGCGCGGAGCGCGTGCTCCGTCTCGACTTCGATCAGGTAGTCGAACTGGTTCTTTCCGACGTACACCGGCATCACCCCGAGCGCGTCGATCAGCGCGGGCGGCACGATCGCCGGCTCTTCCGCCTTTGCCGGGAAGTCGAGCTCGATCAAGTCTCCGTTGCGCGACGCCGTGAGAAGCCCGCTGAGCGTGTGGAAGCGCGCGTCCGTTTCGAGCACCCGCTCTTCCCACAGCGCGTGCGCGCTCGCGAGCGTCGCGTGGCCGCAGAGCGCGACCTCCACGGCCGGGGTGAACCAGCGCAGCCCGAAGCCGTCGGGGTGGTGGAGCAGGAACGCGGTCTCGGAGAGGTTCATCTCCTTCGCGACGTCCTGCATCCACGCGTCATCCCGCTCGCGGTCCAGAATGCAGACCGCGGCGGGATTGCCTTTGAACGCAGTGTCGGTGAACGCGTCGACGGTGAGCAGCCGCACCTAGATTCCCGGAACCTTCGGAGCCTTGGCGTACAGCGCGCGGGTGACGAGGAACGCGAGAATGATCACGCCTGCCGCGTAGAGGTCGCGATACGAACTCGAATAGACGCCGAAATAGTGGTTGCTGATCATGAAGAAGACCAACGGCACCGACATGTAGGTGTTGTGTTTGGACCGCAGTCCTGCGATCCCGACGATCGGATCGGTGGCCGGCAGCGGGTTGCCTTCCTTCAGCGCGGTGAGGATCTTCTTCTGGTACGGCCAGATGATCATCCAGACGTTCAGCGCCATGATCGTGCCGAAGGTCGCGCCGCCGTGGATGTAGAGCGCGCGGCCGCTGTAGTGGCCGACGCACTCGAGCAGCGCCCAGATCCCGGCATAAAGAATGAGACAGATGAACGCGCCGGCGAGCTTGTTCGCCATTGCCTTCATGATGGCGTTGTAGACGACGAAGCCGACGGCCCACGCCACGAGCGTGATCGCGAGCCAGAGCCACGGGTTGTTATCTGTGTGGAGGTCGTCGAAGAGAACCTTTTTCTCTTGGTAGTAGACGATTCCGGCCAGGAGAATG